>DASTDQ010000133.1:0-3536 GCA_035710305.1 Vicinamibacterales bacterium
TCACGCCGAGCGTGATCCTGCGCATGGTGATGGAGAACCCCGGCTGGTACACGCCATACACGCCCTATCAGTCCGAGATCGCGCAAGGCCGGCTCGAATCGCTCCTCAACTTCCAGACGATGGTGACCGATCTGACGGGGATGGAGGTGGCCAACGCCTCACTTCTCGACGAGGCGACGGCGGCGGCCGAAGCGATGGCCCTGATGCGACGGGTGTACACGTCGAAACCGGCCGCAGGGCAGCGCCCTGTGTGCCTCGTCAGCGACCGCTGCCTTCCGCAGACGATCGACGTGCTCCACTCGAGGGCCGAGCCGCTCGGGATTGCGCTCGACGTCGTCCCGATCGATCGGATGTCCTTCGACGGGAACGCATTCGGCGCCATCGTCCAGTACCCGGACGCGCTCGGCGAACTGTACGATCTGGCGCCACTGGTTGACCGCGCTCACAAGGCCGGAGCGCTCGTCGCCGTCGGGGCCGACCTGTTGTCGCTGACGCTGGTCACGCCCCCGGGAGATATGGGCGCCGACGTCGTCTTCGGGAACGCGCAGCGGTTTGGCGTCCCGCTCGGGTACGGCGGGCCGCACGCGGCGTTCTTCGCGGCGCGCCAGGCGTTCGTCCGGCAGCTGCCAGGCCGCCTCGTCGGCGTGTCGGTGGACGTCCACGGACATCAGTCTTACCGGATGACGCTGGCGACGCGCGAGCAGCACATCCGCCGCGAAAGGGCGACGTCGAACATCTGCACGGCGCAGGTGCTGCTGGCCAACATGGCGGCGATGTACGCCGTGTATCACGGTCCGCAGGGGCTGCGCGCAATCGCCGCCAGGGTCCACACGCTGGCGCGAGTCCTCGAAGCGGAGCTGGCGGCGCTCGGCGTGAAACAGCTCAACGCAAACTACTTCGACACGCTGCGGCTCGACGTGTCCGCTGGCGTCGAGCAGGTCGTGCGCCTGGCGCGTGCGGCCATGATGAACTTCCACGTTGTCGATGCCCGCACCGTCTCTGTCTCCCTCAACGAGACGACAAGCCCTTCCGATGTCCGCGACATCGTCAGCGTATTCGCCGCCGCGGCCGGAGCGCGAACGCCAGCCGTTGACTGCGAGGCGACGGCGCGCCGGCTGCAGGCCTCATCGCCGGACGCCTTCACGCCTGCACTTCGTCGCAAGAGCGGGTACCTGACGCATCCGACGTTCAACTCGCATCACTCCGAGACGGAGATGATGCGGTACATCCGAAGCCTCGAACGCAAGGACGTCGGGCTCGACACGTCGATGATTCCTCTCGGCTCCTGCACCATGAAGCTCAACCCCGCGACGGCGATGCGGCCGGTGACGTGGCCGGCCTTCGGCCGCCTGCATCCGTTCGTTCCCGAGGATCAAGCTGGCGGCTACGCCGAAGTATTCCGCGAGCTCGAGGCCGCGTTGTGCGAGATCACCGGGTTTGCGCGCGTGTCGCTGCAGCCGAACTCGGGCGCGCAGGGCGAGCTGGCGGGGCTGATGGTCATCCGGGCCTACCATCGGGATCGAGGCGAGAACGATCGCACGGTCGTGCTGATTCCGGCGTCGGCTCACGGCACCAACGCCGCAAGCGCGGCGATGGCGGGAATGCAGGTGGTCGTCGTGCGCAGCTCCGACGACGGCGGCGTGGACGTGGAAGATCTCCGGCAGAAGGCGGCGCAGCACCGAGCGCGGCTGGCCTGCCTGATGGTGACCTACCCGTCCACGCACGGCGTGTTCGAGGACGACATCCAGGCAATCTGCACCATCGTTCACGAGCACGGCGGCCAGGTGTACATGGACGGCGCGAACATGAACGCGCAGGTCGGCCTAACGAGTCCGGCGTCGATCGGCGCGGACGTGTGTCACCTGAACCTGCACAAGACGTTCGCCATCCCCCATGGCGGCGGCGGACCAGGGATGGGGCCCATCGGCGTCGCGGCACATCTGGCGCCCTATCTGCCCGGGCACCCGCTGGTTCCAACCGGAGGCGAGCGCGCGATTCACGCCGTGTCCGCCGCGCCGCGTGGGAGTGCGAGCATCCTGCTGATCTCTCACGCCTACATCCGGATGCTCGGCGCCGACGGCCTGATGGACGCGACGCGTCACGCCATCCTGAACGCGAATTACCTCAAAGCGCGTCTCGAGCCTCACTACCCGGTGCTGTACGCCCGCGGCAACGGCCGCGTCGCGCACGAGCTGATCTTCGACTTGCGTGCCTTCAAGCCGCACGTGGACGAGATGGACGTCGCCAAACGGCTGATCGACTACGGCTTTCATGCGCCGACCGTGTCGTTCCCCGTTGCCGGAACGCTCATGGTCGAGCCGACGGAAAGCGAAGACAAGGCCGAGCTCGATCGCTTCTGCGACGCGATGATCGCCATTCGACGCGAGATCGAGGCGGTCATGTCAGGGAAGGCCCACGCGGACGACAACGTGTTGAAGAACGCCCCTCACACGGCCGCGATGGCGACGGCGGGGGAGTGGACCCATTCCTACCCGCGGGAGCAGGCGGTGTTCCCGCTGCCGTTCGTGAGAGAGAGGAAGTTCTGGCCGCCGGTGGGGCGCGTGGACAACGTGTTCGGCGACCGCAATGTCGTGTGCCGGCTCTGCGTATGAGGGTCTTGCCGCGGCTTCGACGATCCAGCGTATCCTCTGGGAATGGAAGGATTGTGCGGATCCTGACCGCCTCGCAGATGCGCGAGGCCGACCGCTTCACAATCGACGAGATCGGTATTCCGTCCCTCGTGCTGATGGAGAACGCGGGAAGACAGGTCGTCTCGGCGATCGAGTCGGCGTTCGAATCCAGGCTGAACGGCCGGGTCGCGGTTCTCTGCGGCCGCGGCAACAACGGCGGCGACGGTTTCGTGGTGGCGCGGACGCTGTTGCAGCGCGGGATCGACACGTCCGTCTTCGTGATCGGCGCGCTCACCGACGTCCGCGGCGACGCACGGACCAACCTCGAGATCCTCGGCCGGCTCGGCGTCACGGTCGTCGAAGTCGCGGACGAGCAGAGCTGGGAGCTGCATTTCTCCGAGATCTCCCGGTGCACGCTGATCGTGGACGCCATCTTCGGCACGGGCCTCAAGACGGCCGTCGCCGGCACGATTGAGACGATCATCGCGGACATGAACGCGTCGGACATTCCGATCGTGTCCGTCGATCTGCCGAGCGGCCTGAGCGCCGACACGCCGCATCTGGTCGGCGCATGCGTCGACGCGTCGGTCACCGTCGCGCTTGGAGCACCCAAGGTGCCGCTCGTGCTTCCTCCGGGCGAGGCCTACGCGGGCGACGTCGTGATCGCGGACATCGGCATTCCCGCGGAGGTCATCAACGGGCTCGAAGGGCCGCATCTGGAGCTGCTGACGCCGGAGCAGCTGAGGGGCCTGATCGGGCCGCGCGCCGTCGACTCGCATAAGGGCGACTTCGGCAGGCTGACAATCGTCGCCGGCTCGGTCGGGAAGACGGGCGCGGCACACCTGGCGGCCATGGGCGCGCTGCGATCCGGCGCCGGGCTGGTCACCGTGGCGACGCCGCGATGCT
>DASTDQ010000134.1:0-5083 GCA_035710305.1 Vicinamibacterales bacterium
AGCGCGAGCGCCAGCGTGGCCACGACGGTGTCGCCCGCCCCGGTGACGTCGGCCACTTCGCGTGCGGCCGCCGGGAGGTGGCCCTCCACGCGGTCGCTCAGCAGCCAGATGCCCTGATCGCCTCGCGTCATCACGACGTCGCGGCAGCCGGCCCGCTCTCGAAAGAGCCGCGCGGCCCGGCGCGCGTCGTCTTCGCTCCTCACCCGCACGCCGGTCGCGGCCTCCGCCTCATGGTGGTTCGGAGTCACGATCGATGCGCCCGCGTAATACGGCAGGTGCGGAATCTTCGGGTCGACGAGCAGCGGCACCCCGTGGCGGGCCGCCGCAGCAAGCGCCGTCTGCACCACCTGCCGCGTGACGCAGCCCTTCAGGTAGTCCGAGAGGACGATCGCCGAGGCCCTCGGCGCGTGCTTCCCGATTTCCGCGATGACCCGGCTCTCGATTTCTCCCGCGATCTCGTCATCCACTTCGTAGTCGATCCGCGCGACCTGCTGATTCCGGTCCGTGACCACCCGGACCTTGGTCGTCGTTCCGCGGCTCGCGTCGCTCACGAGCGAGGGCGCGATCCCCGCTTCCCGGCAGGCCTCGGTCAGCGTCGCGGCCGCCTCGTCGCGGCCGGTCACGGCCACGATCGTCGCCTGTCCCCCGAGCGCCACGATATTGCTTGCCACATTGGCGGCGCCCCCCATTCGATGGAGGTCGTGGTCGAAGGCGACCACGGGCACGGGCGCCTCCGGCGAGATGCGGCTCACCCGTCCCACGATGAACTTGTCCACCATCGCATCGCCGATGACGAGCACGCCGGCGCCGACGGCGCGAGACATGATCTCGCGCGCGCGGTCACGCGTGAGGGTTGGCAGCAGCATCGTCCGGGCGGGACGCGGCAAACGGCAGGGTCACGATCACGAGGAACAGCATCAGGAACTCGGAGTCGCCGAAGTTGTACTCGAAGAACCCCGCGCTCAGCATTCCTGCGATCGCCGCGAGCGCGGCTCCGGCCAGGGCGGGATCGCGTCCCGCGCGGAACAGGCGGAACAGGCCGAACGTCAGGACGGCGACAAACGCGATCCAGACGGCGAGCGCCGGCAGCCCCCTCTCCGCCGCGATCTGCATCGGAACGTTGTGGAGGTGGCGGTTGGTGGCCTGGACCGCGTCGGGGTCCCGGTACTGCGCGTACACCCGCGGGATCATTTCGGGCCCCACACCGGTCAGCGGGTGGTCGCGGACCATGGCGCTGCCGCTTCGCATCATCGCCAGGCGATCGCGATTCGACGGGTCGCGCAGATCGAAGGTGGACATCATCCGGTTCGTGACGCTGTCGGGAGCGAAGGCAAAGAGCAGCGCTCCGACGACCGGCAGGACGCCCAGCAGCCGGAGATCCTTCAGGATGAAGATGAGCGCCACGCTGACGCACGCACCCACCCACGCGCTGCGCGTCAGCGTCAGCGAGAGCGCCACGACGAGCGCGGGCATGACGAGCGCCGGCCACATCCGACCCCTGGTACCCAACACGAGCCGCGCCGCCACGGCGCCGAGCACGAGCATCAACGTTCCCGAGAAGGTCATGTACTGGCCGAGCGTTCCGCCCGGGCGGCGGCCCAGGTTGTCGTAGTGGAGCATCCCGTACTGGACGATGCCGTAGATGGCGGTTGCCGCGCCGACCGTGATGATGACGTCGGTGACCGTCGTGGCGCGCTGGCCGCGCGCGAGGTCGTACACCGCGGGCACGATCAGGAAGAGGAGCAGTTGACGGCTGTCGATCAGGCTGGCGAGCGGATCGATCGAGAAGGCCGAGGAAATCAACGTGACTCCGGCAAAGGCCAGGAGCGCGGGAAAGAACATCGGGGCCGCTGGCCAGGTCCGGCGCCGTACGAGGCCGACCCCCCAGACCAGCAGCAGTGCCGCCAGGGCGGCCTCGCCGGCGACGATGGACAACTGGACCGAGGCGGCGAACACGAGCAGGAAGATGTTCGACAGCCGGTCGAGGCCCGGGGCGCTCCGTGGGTGCTGGATGTCGAGGGTGGTGGCCGTCATGGTCGCACCAGCGGTCGCACTACTGGACCGTATCCACTGGAAGAGTACCGCGAACAACGAGCTCCGACCGCGATTTTCCGGCCGCGACAACGGAGCGGCCGCTCGTAATCCGCGAAGGCCATACCACTAGTCGGCGTCGATGGTGGCCTCGTCGATCAGCATGACCGGGATGTCGTCCTTGATCGGATAGACCCGGCGGCACGTGTCGCATTTGAGGCCCTGGCTGTCGTTGACGAGCCGGACGGGGGTCTTGCAGTTGGGGCACGCGAGGATTTCGAGCAGTTCCTGGTCAACTGGCATACCGTCTCCGGCCTGATCCGCTCGAACTATAACATCCTGGGCTAAGATCGCTTAGCTATGCCCAACACCCTCGCCCGGTCGTTTGTGGTCGTCGGCGCCCTGCTGAGCGTTCTCGGACCGTCGGCCGCGCTCGCGCAGGGGACCTCGGAGGCGTACCTCGCGTTCCTGATGGCGAGGCGTCTTGAAGCTGAAGGGGACAACAGCGGGGCGCTGGCGGCGCTCAAGCGCGCCGCCGACATGGATCCCAAGTCGGCGGAGGTTCGCGCCGAGATGGCGGGGTTCCACCTGCGTCGCAACGAGCGGCCGCAGGCAGAAGCCGAGGCCAAGGCCGCCCTGGCGATCGATGCGGACAACGCCGGCGCCAATCGCACGCTCGGCGCCATCAACGCCGCCGCGTACGAGTCGAGCTTGGGCAAGGCGCCGGCCGCGCAGTCGGCCACCTACCTGCGCGACGCCATCATGTATCTCGAGCGGGCGGCCGCACAATCGAGCGTGACGGCCGATGTGAGGCTCTTCGACACGCTGGGCCGCCTCTATCTGCAGAACGGGGATACGCGCAAGGCGATCGATGCGTTCACGAAGGTGGTCAGTCAGAATCCGGACTCCGCGGAGGGCCGGCTCTGGCTGGCGCAGTCCTACGCCGCGAACAAGGATCTGAAGAGCGCGATCGAGACGCTCGACGAGATCGTCGAGTACGCGCCGCGCGTCGCGGCGATCCTCGGCCAGTACCAGGAAGAGGCGGGGCTGCTGGCCGACGCCGTCGAGAGCTACACCCTCGCGCTGTCGGTTCGCACGAGAGATCGCGAAGTGAAGGTCAGGCGCATCGTCGTGCTGCTCGACCTGAAAGAGTACGGGCGCGCGGCCGGGTTTGCGGCCGAGGCGCGGAAGCAGCATCCCGAGGACGTCCGGTTCGTCCGGCTCCAGGCTCGCGCGCTGTTCGACGGCGGCGACCGGACCGGAGCGATCGCGCTGCTCGAGCAGGTGACGAAGGCGTCGCCGAAGGACACCGGCACGCTCTACGCGTTGGCCGACATCTACGTCGACGCCGGCCGGGGCAACGACGCCGAGCGAACGCTCCGCCAGATCATTGCCTCGGAACCGGCCAATGCGAATGCGCTCAACTATCTGGGCTACCTCCTGGCGCTGCGCGGCGAACGGCTCGACGAGGCGGTCAGTCTCGTCCAGCAGGCGCTCAAGGCCGAGCCGGAGAACGGCGCGTACCTCGACAGCCTGGGATGGGCCTACTTCCGCCGCGGCGACCTGGACGAGGCGGAGAAGTATCTGGCGGCCGCCGCCGCCCGGCTTCCCGAGAACTCCGAGGTCCAGGATCACCTCGGCGATCTGTTCGCCCGCCGGGGGCGCATGGCCGAAGCTGTCGACGCCTGGACGCGCGCGCTCAAGGGCGACAGTCAGGACGTCGACAAGGCGACGATCGAGAAGAAGATCAGTAACGCAAAAGGCAAGATGCAAAATGCAAAATGAAGCACCTGCATCTTGCATTGTGCATTGCGTGTGTCGCTTCCGCTTCGTGCGCACCGAAAAGATTCACCGTCCCGACTGATCCGGGCTCGCCCCTTCCGAAATACGAGGAGATCCACGCGCAGGTCGCTGCGACCTGCCGCGGCGTGCGCACGCTGACCGCCGAGCTCGCTTTGCGCGGCCGCGCCGGCCGCCAGCGTCTTCGCGGGCGGCTGCATGCCGGATTCGAGCGGCCGGACTCGATGCGGCTCGAGTTGGTCGCCCCGTTCGGGCCGCCCGTCTTCATCCTGACGTCGCGCGGAACGACTGCCGTCCTTCTACTGACTCGCGAGGACCGCGTCGTCCGGGGCGAGTCGGCCGAGGCCATTCTCGGGGCGCTGACCGGTGTATCGCTGTCGCCCGCCGATCTGCAGGCCATTCTCGACGGCTGCGTCGTGCCCGAACCACGGGCGACGGGCGGCCGCCAGCACGCCGATGGATCGGCATCGATCGACCTCGCCGGCGGCGCGAGGCTCTACCTCCGCCGCGCCGATACGTGGCAGGTTCGCGCAGCACGCCGCGCCGGGTGGCAGGTCGAGTACCCCGCGTGGGAGGGCTCGTTTCCCGCGTCGGTTCGACTGCAGTCCGATTCCCCTTCGGTTCAGGTGGACGTGACCGCGACGCTCACGCAAATCGAAACGAACGCGGGCATCAGGCCGGACGCGTTTTCGATCGACGTTCCCTCGAGCGCGCGTCCGCTGTCGATCGCGGAGCTCCGCGACGCTGGACCGCTCGGAGACAAGTGATGCCTGGTCCACGCTCCGGGACGGCGTCCGTGAAGGCGATCACCGTGCGCGCTCACGCAAAAATCAATCTGGATCTGCGCGTGCTCGGCATGAGGCCGGACGGTTTTCACGAGCTCCGGACGGTCTTCCAGGCGGTGGCGCTGCACGATAGCGTCGAGTGCATCCCGCGGCGGGGGCCGCTGGCGATCGAGTGCGAAATGGCCGGTGTTCCTCTCGACCGTTCGAACCTCGCGTGGCGGGCGGCGGAGGCGCTGTGGCGCGCGCTCAGGCGCGACGGGGAGGTCAGGGACATCCTCATCCGGCTACACAAGCGGATTCCCCTGCAGGGAGGGCTGGGCGGCGGCAGCACCGACGCCGCGGCAACGCTGCTGGCACTGTGCCGGGCGTGGCGTGTGCCGGTACGTGCCAATCAGCTCGTTGACGTGGCCTCCGTACTTGGTGCCGACGTGCCGTTCTTTCTGTCGGGCGGGACCGCTCTCGGCCTC
>DASTDQ010000135.1:0-6468 GCA_035710305.1 Vicinamibacterales bacterium
TGTAGAAGTAGAAGGGGCCGGGGCCGCCTTCACTCTCGGCCGGCACGCAACGCCAGTCCGATCTGGACAAGCTTCGGCAAAGCCGCGCCTCGACGACAGCAATCGCCGCCGGCGCGGACGCCGTTCGAGCCGGCGACTCCAGGGCGCGTGACGACTTTACCGGGACTGGCGCAGGTGCAGGCGCGGTCGTGCGCGGCGCCGCCGTCGAGGGCACGTCTGCTGGAGGCGGCCCTGCGTCCTCTGTCGGTGCCGGTGCAGCGGCTGGCGGAGCGATTGACGAGGTGTCGGCGCCTACCGGGGGCTCGGCCGAATCACGCCACGGCCCGTACCAGGCAAGCAGGACGAGGCCGAGACCGCCGAGCATCACAGCAAAGGCACGGCCTCCGCGGCCGCCACCGTCCCGCGACTCGATCGGAAGGGGAAGCACCGCCAGCGGTTCGTCGTCTGCTACGGGGGCGGGCGCTTCCAGTTCGACAGGGGAGGGCACTTTCAGTTCAACGGGGGAGGGCACTTCGGGCGCTTCCAGTTCGACGGGCGAGGGCGCTTCCAGTTCAAACGGACGTCCGCGAGCCTCGCAGAACTCACGAAGGTTGTTCCGGCTCGTGACGACGAACGGATCGTCCGGCGCGAGAGCGGAGGACGCAATCGCGTACGCGCGTCGATAGCAGCGCTCCGCCTCGTCCGGCGTTCCGGCCTTTTCGCAGAGAACGCCGAGATTGTTGAACGTGTTGGCGAGGTCGGGATGCCGGGGACCGAGTTCGGATTCCTGGCGGCTGGCGACCTCGCGCAGCAACCGCTCGGCCGAGACAAAGTCTCCCGCTTCGGCCGCCTGTGCGGCCGCCTGGACAAGCGACTGAAGCTCGGGAGCGAGGGCCATGTACTTGCTCCGGCTATCGCCCCATTGTAGACCGCGCCGCAGGGCTTCGTGGCGCCCGGACCCCGCGCGCGTTAGGATCCGCCATTGACGAGCTCAGCATGAGAGCCGACGACCTCCTCGAGCTGTTCTTTGCCCAGTCCCTGGACGGCTTCTTCTTCATGATGCTCGACGAGCCCGTCCGTTGGGACGACTCCGTCGACAAGGAGAAGACGCTCGATTACGTCTTCGATCACCAGAGGGTGACCAAGGTGAACGACGCGATGCTGGCGCAGTACGGCGCCACGCGCGAGGCGTTCCTGGGGACCACGCCGAAGGGCCTGTTCGGCCACGACCTCGACCACGGGCGGCGCGTCTGGCGCGACTTCTTCGATCGCGGCCGGCTCCACATCGAGACCGACGAACGCCGGGTCGACGGAACGCCAATCCGAATCGAAGGGGACTACCTCTGCTTCTACGACGAGCAGGGGCGCGTCACCGGCCACTTCGGTATTCAGCGCGACGTGACAGAACGCGAGCGCGCGAACCAGGCGCTGCGTCAGTACAACCGGCGGCTGCAGGTGCTGCAGGACATCCACCTCGACATCCTCGGCTCGCAGTCGCCCCGGCAGATCGCGCGGGCCACGATTCGCCACATCCGCGACCTGATCCCGTGCAGCCGGGTGAGCGTGGCCGCCCTCGATCAGGCCCGCGGCACGGGGACGCTCATCGCGCTCCACCAGGAGGGTCCCACGAATCTGCACGAGGGCGCCGTCGTGCCGATCGGGTCCTTCGGCAGCGTTGACGATCTTCGGGCGGGCGCCGTGCGAAGCGTCGCCAGCCTGGCGCCGGGGACCGGGGTGCTGGAGACGCTCAGGAGCGAGGGCCTGCGATCGTTCATCAACGTGCCGCTGCTCGCGGACGGCAATCTCATCGGCGTGCTCAACGTCTCGTCGGTCGAGGAGGGGGCGTTCGGCCCTGATGCGATCGAGATCGCCCGTGAAGTGGCGAGCACGCTGGCCCTTGCCCTGTGGCAGGCCCAGTTGCGGGAACGCATCGAGCGCTATGCAAACGAGCTGGAGGACCGCGTCGCCGTGAGGACCGCGGACCTCGAGCGGAGCGAAAACCGGCTGGCGGCGATCCTCAACGCGCTTCCGGATCTCGTGTTCGTCGCCGACGGCGACGGCCGGTATCTCGAGATCCTGACGTCCAGGGAAGAGCTGCTCTACCTCGCAGCCGCTGAGATGAAGGGAAGGCGGTTCCACGACATCCTGCCGGAGGCGGTCGCCGATACTCACCTCCGGCGGGTACGCGAGACGCTCGCGACGCGCACGACCCAGACGTTCGAGTACTCCCTTCGCGTGCGGGCAGGAGAGCGATGGTTCGAAGGCCGCACGGGCCTGCTCGGCGTGCAGATCGATCATCGCCCGGCGGTGGCCGTCATCGCGCGCGACATCACCGATCGCAAGCGGGCCGAGGAGCTGGAGTCGCAGAACATCTACCTCCAGGAGGAGCTGAAGGTCGAAAGAAGCTTCGGCGAGATCGTCGGCCAATCGCCCGCCATGCAGCGCGTGTTCAAGGCGATCGAGTTGGTGGCCGAGACCGATTCCACCGTGCTGCTGCTGGGCGAAACCGGCACCGGCAAGGAGCTCGTCGCGCGGGCGATTCACAAGCTGAGCCGGCGTCAGCACGCCGTCATGGTGAAGGTGAACTGTGGTGCGCTCCCCTCGAGCCTGGCCGAGAGCGAGTTGTTCGGGCACGAACGGGGCGCCTTCACGGGGGCCGTGCAGCAGAAAAAGGGACGCTTCGAGCTCGCCAACGGCGGCACGATATTCCTGGACGAAGTGGGGGAGTTGTCCGCCGACGTGCAGGTGAAGCTGCTGCGCGTCCTCCAGGAGCAGGAGATCGAGCGCCTCGGCTCAGCCCGCCCGACAAAGGTGAACGTGCGCGTCGTCGCCGCGACCAACCGTGACCTGCCCGTGGAAGCGCAGCGCGGCACGTTCAGATCCGACCTGTTCTATCGCCTCAACGTCTTTCCCATTCATCTGCCGCCGCTCAGAGAGCGCCGGCAGGACGTCCCGCTGCTCGCCGGTCACTTCGTGACCGAGTTCGCCCGGCGCATCGGAAAGCCCGTCGAGCGTATCGGTCCCCAGGTCATCGGGCGCCTCAGCTCGTACGACTGGCCAGGGAATATCCGCGAGCTTGCCAACGTCCTCGAGCGCGCGGTCATCCTCTGCGACGGTCCGGTGATTCTCGAAGAGCACCTCGGCGCTCTCAGCCGTGAACCCCCTGGAACCGACAAAGACTCGTTCGTCACGCTCGAAGAGATGGAGCGGCGGCACATCCTGCGCGCGTTGGCCCAGACCGGTGGTGTGCTGGCCGGACCGCAGGGCGCCGCGCGCCTGCTCGGCATGAGCCGATCGACCGTCTGGTCCCGAATGCGGAAGCTCGGGATTCAACCCCCTCGCGACTAAGCCTCCACGCGACAGATTGATGCTGAGATATCGGTACGTCTGCCGATATCTCAGCACGACATCCGGTCCACGGACGCCAGCGAGACTCGTCAGGCGCCACGCAAGTCATTGAAGGCAGTCGATATGTGCGATTGCCATCCTCACAATGGCCAGGCTGGCACATTGATCGCTCTTGTCGATGGACGCCGCAAGTCATGGCATCGCGGCGAGGGAGGTCACATGTTTACCCGCAGGCAGGCCGTCCGGTGGGCCGAACTCTGGCTCGCGTGCTGGAACGACGGCGACTTCGACACGCTGCTCGCTGTCTACCGGGACGACGCCAGTTTCGACAGTCCGTCAACTGCCGCGGAGGAAGGCTCGCCGGTCGATCGTCGAGACGCGTTCAAGCGCTACTGGGCCGCCATCCCGTACGGCATCCATGCCTCGCCGGCCGAACTCGACCGCGTGTCTTTCGACCCGGAAACACGAGCGCTGACGATCGTCTATACCGCCGACCTCGGCGGAGCCCGGCTGCGCGGCTGCGATCTCCTGACGCTCGATGAGGACAGTCGAATCATCACAGGCGAGCCCTGTGTCGGTCGTCTGGATCCGCGTCCCGCGAGCGACGGGGCGTTTGCTCACGAATCGTCCGTTGAAACTGCAGGAGCACGACGATGAGAGCCACGGTCAGAGGACCCATGATTGGAATCGTCATCGGCGTTTGGGGGCTGTTGGCGGGGCCGGCCGCGGCCATCGCCGAGACGGCGGCGCTTGCCCCGGAGCTGACCGGCCTCGGCACCCTTCACGTCCCGGTCACGACCGGCGTACCGCGCGCGCAGCGCTTTTTCGATCAGGGCATGCGGTTGTTGTATGCGTTCAACCACGCCGAGGCCATTCGTGCGTTCCGCGAGGCGGCGCGTTTGGATCCCAGGCTGGCCATGGCGCACTGGGGGCATGCGCTTGCCCTCGGTCCGAATCTGAATGCGCCCATGACTGAAGAGAACCGCCGACAGGCGTACGCCGCGATCGGACGTGCGCAGCGGCTCGCGTCATCCGCGACTCCGCGCGAGCGAGCCCTCGTGGATGCGCTTGCCGCGCGCTACGCGCCGGACGGAAAGGGCAATCGGGCGGTGCTCGACCGCGCGTATGCGGCCGCGATGCGGAAAGCGGCGGAGCGTTTTCCCGACGATCCGGACGTCCTGACGCTCTATGCGGACGCGCAGATGAACACGATGCCGTGGGATTACTGGACGAAGGGTGGCCTGGCCAAGCCGGAAACGCAGTGGACGCTCGATGTGCTCGAGCGCGTCATCACCCGGCAGCCGGACCACGTGGGCGCGCTCCACTATCACATCCACCTGCTCGAGGCGTCGGCGACCCCGCAACGCGCCGAGGCGAGTGCCGATCGGCTCGGATCGCTCATGCCGTCGGCGGGGCACATGGTCCACATGCCCGCGCACATCTACATTCGCGTAGGCCGTTATGCGGACGCCGCCGAGGCCAATGTACGCGCCATCGCGGCCGACGAAGACTACCTCGCGCAGTGCCAGGTCCAGGGGCTCTATCCGATCAGCTACTACCCTCACAACCTTCACTTCCTGTGGGCGGCGGCGACGCTCGAGGGGCGGCGGGCGGTCGCCCTGGACGCCGCGCGCAAGGTGGCGGCGAAGGTTCCGCATCACCACGCCGGCGCGCTTTCGTGGACGGCCGACTTTCCCGTGACGCCCATGCTGGCTTACGCACGATTCGGACTGTGGCAGGACGCGCTGACCGAGCCGAAGCCACCCGCTAACGAGCCGTACGCCGTCGGTATCTGGCACTATTCGCGAGGGCTGGCGTTTGCGGCCCGCGCTCAGCTCGATCGCGCCGTCGGCGAGCTGGCGGCGCTGAAAGCGATCACGAAGCACGAGGCCTTCGCGACAACGCTGAAGGACCTGCCCCTTCTCACCAACCTGCAGATCGCGGCGCGCATCGTCGACGGCGAGCTGACCATGCGCCGCGGAGACGCCGCGTCGGCCATCGCGCTGCTGAAGGAGGCCGTTGAGATCGAAGACGGGATTCCGTACAACGAGCCCCCGGTCTGGCACCATCCGTCGCGTCAGGTGCTTGGCGCGCTGCTGCTCGAGGCCGGGCGCGCGGCTGAGGCCGAGGCCGTGTACCGGGAGGATCTGGCCCGCTTCCCCGAGAACGGATGGTCGTTGTTCGGGCTGAAACAGAGTCTCGACGCACAGGGTCGCGGCGCCGAGGGCGCCGACGTGCAGCGGCGGTTCGAGAAGGCGTGGGCCCGCGCGGACATCCGATTGACCTCGTCGCGAATCGCAGGCGCATCCAAGGACGCGCATCCGCGGGAGCGGTTCGCCACGCTGCCGGACGGGACGCGGCTGGCGTACGTCGAGCAAGGCGATCCGAACGGCACGCCCGTGATCCTGCTGCACGGGTACACAGACTCACGCCGCTCGTTCGATCGCATTCTTCCGCATCTCTCGGGGTCGCTTCGCGTGTTTGCCGTCACGCAGCGCGGGCACGGAACGTCCGACAAGCCGGCAGGCCGCTACGAGTCCGACGTGTTCGCACGCGACGTCGCAGGCTTTCTCGACGTCTTCGGCATCGAGCGCGCCGTGATCGTGGGGCACTCGATGGGATCGACCGTGGCGCAGCGCTTCGCCGTCGAGTACCCGCATCGCACGCAGGCGCTCGTCCTCGAGGCGGCGTTCATGCCTCGCCCGGCCGGCGCGGAGCTCACCGCGTTTCTGGGGGAGGTGTCGGGGCTGAAGGATCCAATCGACCCGGCGTTCGTCCGCGGCTTTCAGCAGAGCACGCTGACACGGCCGGTACCCCCGGAGTTCTTCGACACGATCGTGGGCGAGTCGATGAAGGTTCCGGCGCGGGTATGGAAGGCGGCGCTCGAGCCGTACCGCACGACCAACTTCGCGGCGAGGCTGGCGGAGATTCGTGTCCCGACACTGCTCGTCTGGGGCGAGCACGACGCGTTTACGCTGCGCGCCGAGCAGGAGGCGTTGACGCAGGCCATTCCAGGGGCAACGCTCGTCGTCTACTCAGGCACCGGTCACTGCCCGCACTGGGAGGAACCTGAGCGCTTTGCCGGGGAGGTCGCCTCGTTCATCGCGCACGTGGTAAGTATTGAAGGTTGACGAAGGAGGA
>DASTDQ010000136.1:0-4453 GCA_035710305.1 Vicinamibacterales bacterium
GAAGATTCCGGTTCTCGACGTGGCGTCGCGCTACACCGAGCTCGGCGAGGCGCTCCTGCCGCTCATCAACCCGGCGATCAAATCCAAGTACGGTCTCGAGCTCGGAAGCTTCATCGTCGAGAACGTGTCGGTGCCGCCGGAAGTCGAAGAGGCGATCGACAAGCGCGCGAGCATGGCGGCCGTGGGCAATCTGAACGACTTCGTGAAGTACCAGATGGGCAAGGGATTCGAGGGCGGCGGCGGAACCGGGCCCGCGGGCACGGCGGCGGAGCTGGCCGTGGGCTTCGGCCTGGCGCAGCAGATGATGAAAGAGGGCTTCATGGGGGGAACGGCCACGCCGACCGTCGCCGCCGGCGTTCCCGCCGCGCAGCCGGGCGGGGCCGCGCTGCCGGAGCTGATGAGCCCCGCCGAAGCCGCGCAGGCGCTCGGCGTGTCCGAAGCGGACGTGATGAGCGTGCTCGACTCCGGTGACCTCAAGGGCCGGAAGATCGGATCGACGTGGCGCATCTCGCGCGCAGCGCTCACGAGCTACATGTCACAGTGAGTGCGACGACAGAGATCGCGGCACTCGACAAGCACGAGTGCCCGGCCTGCGGCGGCCAGGCCGAGTGGAATCCAGGCAAGCAGAAGCTGATTTGCCCCTTCTGCGGAACCGAGTCGCCCTACGTCATCGACCGCGAGCAGGGAAAGGTCGTCGAGCTCGATCTCGTCAAGGCGCTGCGCGAGCTGCCCGCGGACGAGCGGGGATGGCAGACCGACCGGCGCAGCGTGCAGTGCCAGTCCTGCCGCGCCGTGATGGTGTTCGATCCGTCACGGGTCGGACAGAACTGCGAGTTCTGCGGCTCGCCGGCGCTTGTCGATTACCAGGAGATCAAGTCTCCCATCACGCCGCAGGGCGTGCTGCCGTTCAGGATCGACACCGGCCGCGTGCGCGACGACATCCGACGGTGGTGGAAGAGCAAGTGGTTTGCGCCGGGCAGGCTTGCGCGAACCGCGCTCGTGGACACGATCAAGAGCCTCTACGTGCCGTACTGGACCTTCGACGCGCAGGTCCATTGCCCGTGGACGGCCGACGCGGGCTACTACTACTACGTCAACGTTCCCGGAGTCGACGCGAAGGGCCGCCCCGTCGTTCGACGCGAGCGCCGCGTCCGCTGGGAGCCGGCCGCTGGCGCGGTGGACACCTTTTTCGACGACGAGCCGGTGCCGGGGACCCGGGGGCTGCCGCTCGACCTGTTGAAGCAGGTCGAACCGTTCCCGACGAAAGAGCTCGTGCCGTACGACACCGCGTTTCTGTCCGGCCACGTCGTCGAGCACTATCAGGTGGTGCTGCTCGACGCGGCACAGCGATCGGTCGAGCAGATGCAGGACAGGCTCATGGCGCTCTGCGCCCAGCAGGTTCCCGGCGACACGCATCGAAACCTGCGGATCGACCCGGCGTATTCCGGACGCACATTCAAGCACGTCCTCGTCCCCGTCTGGCTCCTCTCGTACGACTACGCGTCGAAGGCCTACCAAGTGATCGTCAACGGGTACACCGGGAAGATCGCCGGACGGCATCCGTACAGCTTCTGGAAGATCACTTTCGCGGTGCTGCTGGCCGCCATCGCGGCGCTCATCGTCGTCTGGTTGAACGCGCAGCAGTAGGGGCGCGGGGGCTGAAGCCCCCGCTCTACAACCCGACGCAAGACGCCAGGCCGCCGACGCAACGCCCCCGACACGCCGCCGGCGACACGCCGCTCGGCGCCCGTAGAGCGCGGGCTTCAGCCCGCGCCCAGCCGTGGTATTTTCGTCGCTGGCAGTGGGAGGCACGGCAATGCGGAACCTGATCGGCGTCGCGGCGGTGGTGGCGATCGCTCTAGCGTCGGCGCCGCTGTCGGCGCAGTGGCCGTCGCATCCGACACCGGGCGTGCCGCGGCTCGAGAGCGGCGCGGTGAACATGGATGCCCCCGTGCCGCGCACCGCTGACGGCAAGCCCGATCTCTCCGGCAACTGGGTCAGGTTCGCGACGCCGGGCGGCAGGCGCGGAGCCGGCCCTGCAGCGCCCGCGCCGCCTCCTCCTCCCGGCACGCCCCCGGTGGCCACGTTCGGAGAGGTCGGCGCGGGGTTCCCCGAGGGGCTTCCCTTCACACCCTGGGCCGCCGAGCTGAAGAAGCAGCGGATGTCGGTCCAGCAGAAAGACAACCCCGACGCGTTGTGCCTGCCCATGGGTTTCATGCAGTTCCACACGCACGGCCAGCCGCGGAAGGTGATCCAGACGCCAGGGCTCGTCACGATCATCTACGAAGCCAATTACGGACTCCGCTACATCTTCACGGACGGCAGGACTCTGCCGCCGCAGGGCGACCCTCAACCCTGGTGGTACGGCTACTCGGTCGGCCGGTGGGAAGGGGACACGCTCGTCGTCGAGACGAACAACCTTCGAGACGACGGCTGGCTCGACGTGCGAGGGAGCCCGTACACCGATCAGGCGAAGATCACGGAACGGTTCCGCCGTGTGAGCTTCGGCAAGCTCGAGATCGACATCACCATCGACGACCCGAAGGCCTACACCAGGCCGTTCACCGTCAGGGTGAACCAGCAGATCTCGGTGGACAACGAGCTCATCGAGTTCATCTGCAACGAGAACCAGCAGTTCCGGAAGCTGATCAAGATCGACTGACGCGGGGGCTGAAGCCCCCGCTCTACGACATGGTTCCTGTCCCCGCTCTCGCCGCCCTTCTCGATCGTCTGCGCGAGACGACCGACCTGCTCGAATCCATTGCCGCCGATCGGTCCGTGCTGGCCAGCGTGCCGGACGAGGATCGGAAGCGGCTGCTGCAGGCGGTCGCCAACGTGTACAGCCCGGACCGCGTGGAGCGGCGGCGGATGTCGCGGGCCGTCGAGCGCGAGCGCAAGGCCGCCCGCGTCCGTCGGGATCAGGGCGTGCTGCACGAGACGGGGATCCGGACGCTTCGCCGCAAACCCGTCGTCCACTCGCCAAACGTGTTCCCCACGGTTTCCATCGCGCGCGGTTTCGAGCCGCACGACGTCCACGAGGTTCCTGACCCCGGGAACCCGACGCCAGAAGTCGAGAGCTCGGAGCCAAAAGTCCAGAGTCCAGAGCCAAGAGCCGACGAGCCCCAGCTTTGTTACGTCTGCAAGGACGAGTACACGCGCATCCATTCGTTTTACGACCAGCTGTGTCCTTCCTGTGCCGAGCTGAATTACGTCAAGCGGACCGAGCTGGCCGACTTGCGCGGGCGCGTGGCCCTGGTCACCGGCGGCCGCGTGAAGATCGGCTACCAGGCCGGCCTGAAGCTGCTGCGCTGTGGTGCGCGGCTCATCGTCACGACGCGCTTTCCGCGCGACGCGGCGATGCGGTACTCGCGCGAGCCCGACTTTTCCGAGTGGCGAAGCCGCCTGGAGATCGCGGGTCTCGACCTGCGGCACACGCCGAGCGTCGAGGCGTTCTGCGACCAGCTGCCCGCCACGACCGACAGGCTCGACTTCATCGTCAACAACGCGTGCCAGACCGTGCGCCGTCCGCCCGCGTTCTACGCGCACATGATGGAGGCGGAGATAGCCGTGCTACGCGAGCTGCCCGAGCCCGCGCGGAGGCTGCTCAGGGCGAGTGAGGCGGGTGGGGAGGTTCTGCGTCAGGTGCCGCGCGTGCCGAGTTCCGCTGAGATGTCGCAGGTAGCGCTGCTGCCCGACGAGATCGGGCGGCAGGAGGATCTGTTCCCTGAGGGGCTGCTCGACGCGGACCTGCAGCAGGTGGACCTCCGCGGGCGCAACTCGTGGCGCCTGCTGCTGGCCGAAGTGCCCACGGTGGAGCTGCTCGAGGTGCACCTCGTCAACGCCGTGGCGCCATTCCTCTTCAACGCCCGCCTCAAGGCGCTGATGCTCCGTACGCCCGAGCGCGACAAGCACATCGTCAACGTGTCAGCGGTCGAAGGGCAGTTCTACCGCAACTTCAAGACGACGCGTCATCCGCACACGAACATGGCGAAGGCCGCGCTCAACATGATGACGAGGACGGCGGCCGCCGACTACCACGCCGACGGCATTCACATGAACAGTGTGGACACCGGGTGGATCACCGACGAGGACCCTCTCGAGATCGCCGAGCGCAAGCGCGTCGAGCATCGCTTTCATCCGCCGCTCGACATCGTTGACGGCGCGGCGCGGATCCTCGATCCGATCGTCAGCGGATTCAACACCGGCACGCACGTGTGGGGGCAGTTTCTGAAGGACTACCGGCCGGTGGACTGGTAGATACTAGTGGTATGTCCTTCGAGGAGTACTACCGGCCGCTCCGTTGTCGCGGCCGGAAAATCGCGGTCGAAGCTCGTTGTTCGCGGTACTCTTCCAGTTGATACAGTCCACTAGAACCATGGAAACCATCAATTTCACGCGCGGGGTGCCCGCCAACGAATCATTCCCGACGTCGGAGCTCGTCGAGGCTGCCGCG
>DASTDQ010000137.1:0-8449 GCA_035710305.1 Vicinamibacterales bacterium
GTAGATGCGCGCGTTGACCACATCCTTGGCGATGTCGGACAGCCTGTCGTACGCACGCGGATTGGCGTCGCCAGCTTCGAGCGGAACGGTCAGGCCGATAGCCCAGATGTTGAACGGGGGCGCCCCTTTGTCTCTCTGGTCTTTCCCGAGGATCAGTTCGAGCATGCGGGTCATCGCACCGGTGAGGTTGTTGGCCCCCGAGGTGTAGTCCGGGTAGTTCGGGTCCTGAGCGGCATTGACGTTACGCGAGAAGTACGTCGTCCAGGTGGCGTCGGCCTCCGTCAGAGAGTTGCCGTCCTCGTTGCCTCTTCGAATGGCCTGGGAGGGCCGCCAGAAATTGAACTCCTTCTTGGTGCTCCACGCACAGATGAACGCGTCGGCCATGGCCATGTTGGTCAAGGCAAACATCCGTGCCTGCCTGCCGAGCCTGACGAGACCGGCGCCGGTGAGGTGCGTGACCGAAACCTCACGCAACAGCCTGTTGTACTGCGCCAGGAAAGCTCCGGAGAACATGCGCGCGATCGCACTCTGCTCCGGGGTGCGGAACGTGCTCGTGGCCGATCCGAGCCGCTTCACCTCGTTGTAGTTTTGCGCGTACTCGAAGCTGGTCAGCGGCGGCGGTGGTTCGGCCTGGCAGTGGTGGAGGCCGTCCAGCGCATAGGGCCGTACGTCGGCTGCCCACGGCGCCGTCATACCCGGCGTCCCTGCATTCGGCTGCCATTCGCCCGGGGCCGTTCCACCGGTGAACTGTGTGAACGAGGCAGGGAAGCTGCCGTCTCCCGCCCGGTTTGCAATGACGTTGGCGGCGGCCAGCGCACCGGTGATCTCGCCGTCGGCGATGTCCGCGGGCGACGGTGGCGGCGCGATGCTGGCGAGGAAGCTTGCGTACGACACGTCGAGAGCGGCCGTCTGCAACGGGAAGCGGTTGACCAGGATGTCGCGGGCGGCTTTGGCTGCGGCGACGACGGGCGATCCGGAGCCCGCTGCGATGACGCCGGCATACGGTGCGAAGTGCCCGTCGTAGGCCTGCACGGCATCATGCATTGCGAGATGCACGATCGCGATGTCGATGACCGTTGCCGGCGTCGGGCCGCGTCCCGCCGGCGTCGCCTGGCCAACCGCGGCAAGAGCACGTTCGTTCCAGAAGCCGATGACATCCTGGGCAGCCGCCGGGCTGACCCACATCATCACCGCGCCGAGAATCATCGTCGAGATCGCTGCGTGCCGTTTCATGTCGCCTCCCTTTGAAGGGCTCCCTTTATACACCCCGGCCAGCGGCGCGTCCAGAATCACGGACCGGTGTACGGCGCCATTTCAGAATTGATAGCCAACCCAAGCATGTCGGCCCCGCGCTGCGCGCCAGATCTGCGCGTGATTGGTGTGCCGCAGCAACCTCTTGCGCCCCATGTCGTATAGTCCTACTATGCAGATCATATGGCGCGCCGCGAGCATCTCGGCGAGTTCGAGCAGATCGTTCTCCTGGCTGTCCTTCGGCTTGGTGAGGATGCCTACGGGGTGCCGATTCGGTCCGAGATCGAAAAGCGCACCGGACGATCGCTGACGGTGGGCGCGCTGTACCGCACGCTCGACCGACTCGAAACCAAAGGCTACGTGACCTCCTGGTTCAGCGACCCGACTCCAGAGCGCGGCGGCCGATCCAAGCGTTATTTCAGTGTCCGCCCCCTGGGGCTTCGGACGTTGCGGGCGAGCCGCGACGCCCTGGCCGCGATGTGGGAAGGTCTGGAGCCGCAGGTTACCCGTGGTTCCTGAACCGTCCGGCTGGATCCGTTTGTTCATTCGGATCGCCGGATCTCGTATGCCGCAGGAGGAACTCGGCGATGTGATCGAAGAGTACACCGCCGGAAAGCGGACGCGTCTCTGGCTGCTTCGCCAGATGCTCAGTGCGATCCCGCGAAGCCGATCGCGCTTCGCGATTGACCAGAAAGGCAGTCGGCAAATGCTCTCGAGCCTCACGCAGGATCTTCGGTACGTACTGCGTACTCTGCGCCGCAGCCCTGGCTTCGCCGTCGCTGCAATCGCACCGATCGCGCTCGGCATCGGCATCAACACGGGTGTGTTCTCGATCCTCAACAACGTGATGTACCGGCCCCTTCCCGCGCCGGAGCCCGACCAGTTACTCAGCATCTACCAGGACTTCCGCGGTGTCCAGAAACGGAGCGTTCATGGCGCCAGGAGCATGTTCTCGCTGCCTGAGTATCGTGCGTACCGTGACGGCGCCCAGACGCTGTCGGGTGCGACGGCGTACACGAAATCCTGGACTGTCACACTCGGCGGGCAGTCCCCACAGGAAATCGAAGGCGTGCTTGTCGCCTGCAACTATTTCGATGTCCTCCGGCTGCGGCCGGCGATCGGGACTGGGTTCACAGCCGATTGCGATGTTGCCAACGCGCCCCCGGCAGTGGTCCTGAGCCATGCACTCTGGACGCGCGCGTTCGCGGCCGATCCTGCAATCGTCCACAAGACGATCACGCTGAACGGACTCGAGGTCGCGGTCGTCGGCGTCGCCCCCGAGGGCTTTGATGGCACCGAACTCACACGGGCAGCGTTTTTTGCGCCCGTGTCGCTTCAGCCGGCGTTCTATCCCGAACGGAATTTTCTCGACGACCCGCAGGTCAGCTGGTTGACTCTCCTGGCGCGCCGACGCGAAGACACGGCGATCGACCAAGTGCGCACGGAGCTCGCGGTCCTCGCCAGTCGACTCGACTTGCAGCAGCCTGGGCGAGCGACGACGTTGCTGGTCGCGCCGGCGACGTCGCTATCGCTGCCTGTCGCTCGCCGCGATTTGGCGAGTGTGGCGGTCATCGTCGTGTCGGCGTTCGGCTTGATCCTGCTGATCGCCTGCGCCAACGTCGCGAACGTCTTGCTTGCCCGGGGTGAAGCTCGATCGCGGGAAATTGCGGTGCGTCTCGCGATAGGCGCCAGGCGCGCACGCCTCGTGCAACTGATGCTCACCGAAAGCGTGGTCATTGCGCTTATCGGAGGAGTGGCAGGCTCGCTGTTGGCGTGGTGGTCGTTCCAGGCACTTGTGCCCTCAATGCTCTCGTCTGTGCCGCGTATCTCCCAGCCGAGACTCGATGCCCATCCGAATCTGACCGTGCTGTGGTTTGGACTTGCGATCACGATGGCAACCGCGCTCGTGTGCGGCGTGGTGCCGGCCCTCAGGGGGTCGAAGCAGGAACCTTACGGGATCATGAAGCAGGACGGCGCTCAGCTGAAAGGCCATCCGGGGTGGTGGCTTCGCGGCGCACTCATCAGCATTCAGGTGGCGGTCTGCATGGTCCTGCTGATTTCTGCGGGGCTGCTGCTGCGCGCACTGCACGCGGCGTACGCCCTCGACCCTGGTTTCCAGTACCGGAACGTCGCAGTGGTGTCGGTTGACTTACGCGGTCCTCGATATAGCGATTCCGCTGTGGAGATGTTTCGCAGGCAGGTGATCGAACAGCTCGGATCGTTGCCCGGCGTTACCGCGGTCGCGCAGGTCAGTAGAGTTCCGCTGAGCCCCGGGCGGAGTCAGGGAACGTTTCGGTTGCCGGACATGGAGCACACGTATGAGTTCGATGTGAACACCGTGTCGCCGGAATACTTCACGGTGCTCGGAATCCCGATCGTCAGCGGCCGCACGTTTACGCGTGCGGAGCTCGACCGAGGTGCACGGGCCGTCATCGTAACCGAGGCGACCGCCAGACGCTTTTGGCCGGGCCAGGATCCGGTGGGCCGTACGATCGTCGCGGCATCGAGTCCCGAGGCCGTGCTGGAGATTGTCGGCATCGCTGGAGATGCACACGTGTCCCATATCGCAAACACGGAATCGAGCTACTTCTATCTGCCGGCAGGGCCGTCTGTTCAGAGGCGGCTCGCTCTCCTCGTGCGAAGCGAGACAGGCTTCGAACCGCTCGCAAGGAGCATCCGATCGACGATCGAGATGCTCGATGAGGGACTCCTCGCGCAGGTGCAGCCGCTCGGCACGAATCTGGACTTCTGGCGAAGGGGGTCGCGGTCGGTCGCGACGCTGGCCGGATCGCTCAGTGTCCTCGCGTTGGCAATTGCCTGCATCGGTGTGTACGGTGTCGTCTCCTACGTCGTCATGCGACGCCGGCGGGAAGTTGGAATCCGGATGATGTTGGGTGCAAGCACGCGCGCCGTACAAGCACTGATCCTGCGCGAAACACTCCGGCCGGTCGGCCTAGGCGTCTTGGTCGGCGTGGCGGCGGCGGGCGCCAGTTCCCATGCCCTCAGGAGCACGCTGTTCGGGATCAGTCCGTTCGACCCCATCGCCTTCGTCGCTGCGGCCATCTTTCTGCTGATCGTCGCGGCTGTTGCAACCGTGCTGCCGACGAGGGAGGCCTTGAGAGCCGACCCGGTCACCGCTCTACGACACGACTGAGGCGCACCGGAGCTTGCGGCGTCCAGAATCGCTGACCGGGTTACTGCGGGATGACAGAATTGATCGCTAACCCGAGAACGACCGACGACGTGGTCGTCACCAGGCCGGGAAGCATGAAGCTGTGGTTCAGGAGGTATTTCCCGATCCTCGTTGTCCCCGTTTGATCGAACGAGACCGCCGCGAGGAGCGTCCCGTACGTTGGCAGGAAGAAGACGCCGTTCGCCGCGGTGTAGAAGGCGATCAGCATGCCGGCGGGAACGTCGAGCGCGAGCCCGACCGGCATGAGAATCGACACCGTGGCAGCGGCGCTGAAGAGCATCGTGGACATCAGGAAGAGCCCGGCCGCGAATGTCCATGGATAGACCTCGATCATCCGGGAGATGCCGCCGACGATCTCCTGCCGGTTCCCCTCGAAGAACGACGAGCCGAGCCACGAGACGCCGAGAATCGAAATGACGGCCGTGACCCCGCTGCGCATGATCGCGCCTTTGAGCGCCGTCTCTGGGGAGGCCTTGAAGAAGATCATGATGAGGCCAGAGACGGCGAGCATGACGACCATGATCGCGCGCCCCATCTCGATCTGATCGGTGTCCACCTGGCCGTTCACGATCACCTCATAGCTCGGTCGCACACTCGGGACGATGCCGATGAGGACGACGGCGGCAATCCCAGCCAGGAAGAGCAGCGTAGACCCTCGCGCGTTCATGAGCGCCGGTCCGGTGAGTTCGGGGAGAGACTCCGGCGGCTTCACTGTCCCGCTCGCCAACCGCTTCTGGTACTCCTCGTCCTCGGCCAGGTTCTTGCCGCGCCACGCGACGGTCAACGCGCCGATGACGACGGCGACGAGCGTCGAGGGAATGGTGATCGCCAGAATGCGCGGGAGCGAGACGTCCCTGGCCGCAAGAATGCCGATCATCGCCGCAGTGGCGGCTGACACCGGGGACGCGACGACCCCCTGGAATCCCGCAATCACGCTGATCGAGAGTGCACGCTCGGGACGGACGCCCGCCTTGCGAGACACCTCGGCAATCACGGGAAGGAGCGCGTAAATGACGTGCGTCGTTCCCGAGGCGAGAATGAGCACGTAGGTCACGACCGGCGCGACGAACGTCACGTACTGCGGCTTCCTGCGCAGGATCTTCTGTGCGACCGAGACGAGGTAATCGAGCCCGCCCGCCGCCTGCATCGCCGCGAGGGCCGTGATGACGGCGATGATCATCCCGAGGACGACGCCGGGAGGCTCGCCGGGAGGAAGCGCGAAGCCGAAGACAAAGATCGCCAGGCCGATCCCGGCCATCGTCCCGAGCGCGATCCCGCCGAGCCGCGCGCCGACGAGGATGCAGGCGAGAAAGACGAGGAGCTCCAGCCAGATCATGTCGGCCAGAGCCTACACGATAGCGACCTGGCGGCCGGACCCGGCCTCAGGATGTCTGGGGTGGCTGCTGGGACCTGAGCTTCAGTTCGATCTGGCCGCGCATGATGGAGCACCAATCCTTGTGCTCCGCCACTGGCATCCCGCACTCGATGCAGACCCGCACCCGCGGCTTCGGTGGTTCGGCCTTGCCCAGCAATCGTTTCAGAAATGACATGCGGGACCCCCCGTGCCTCGCTGACGACCGTGTATACGTTTGACGAGGCACGAGGGTTCACGGTTGGCGCTCCGCTGGCGCTCAGTAGGTCTGGAACAGGGTCTGGATCTGGGCCGGCGTGCGCTTGGTCAGCAGGGCCAGCGACAGCAGCACGCGCGACTTCTGGGGGTTGAGCTCGTCGGACGCGATGAAGCCCAGTTCGTCGTCGTTGATTTCCACGTTGCGCCCGACGTTGCCGGTGGCGACGCGGGAGCTGCGCACGACCACGACGCCCTTCTTCACCGCCCGGGCCGCCGCGTCAATGGCCGCCTTGTTCATGTTGCCGTTGCCGACGCCGGCGACGACGATGCCCCGGGCGCCGCTGGCCGCCGAGGCGTCGATCAGGTCCGGCGGCATGTCGATGGCCGCGAAGAGGATGTCCACCCGCGGCACCGCGCTGACCTGCGAGATGTCGAACTCGCTCTGGGTGGTGTGCTTCCACGGCGGCGTGGAATAGAAGTCGTTCTTGCCGTACGCCGCCACGCCAACGAGGCCGCGAACCGGCGACATGAACGTCTGCACCGCCGTCGTGCTCGTCTTGGTCAGCGAGTGTGCCGCGTGAATCCAGTCGTTCATCACGACGAGCACGCCGCGTCCCCGCGCTGCCCGATCGGCGGCCACCCCGACCGCGTTGTAGAGGTTCAGCGGGCCGTCCGCGCTGACGGCGGTGGACGGGCGCATCGAGCCCACCATCACCACCGGCTTGTCGGTCTTCACCGTGAGGTTCAGGAAGAACGCCGACTCTTCGAGCGTATCGGTGCCGTGGGTGATGACGAAGCCGTCCACGTCGGCCGCCCTCGCCAGCTCGTTGATCCGCTTGGCGACGCTGAGGAGAATCGCGAAGCTCATGTCCTGCGAGCCGACGTTCGAGATCTGCTCGCCCCTGATGGTGGCGAGGTCGCCGATCCCGGGCACAGCCGCGACCATCGTGTCGATGCCCACCGCGCCCGACTTGTAGGCGGACTGCGTCCCCGTCGCGCCGGCGCCCGCGATCGTCCCGCCCGTGGCGAGGATGACGACGTTCGGCTTCCTCTGCTGCGCCGGGGCAACGCAGGCGAACGCCGCGGCGGCGACCGCGATCACCAGTACGCGCGTCCTTCTCCGGGTCATCATGGTGTGCTCCTCTTCGAGGTCTGCAGGGCCGCGTGGGGCCGCATTACTTCTTCGATTTTGGGCAGATGTTACTTCTTCGGTTTTGGGTAGATGCTCTTGTCCAGCATCGTCAGCTTCGCGGGATCGAGCAGCTCGGCGATCTGCTTGTCCGTCAGCAGCTTTCTCTCGCGAACGATCTCGAGGATGCCCTTGTCGCTTTTGTAGGCTTCGTTGGCCAGCTCCGTCGCCTTGTCGTAGCCGAGCACCGGATTCAGCGCCGTGACGATGCCGACCGTGGTTTCGAGGTAGCGATCGAGCACTTTCCGGTTGACGGTGATGCCATCGATGCACGACGTGCGCAGCGCGATCGATGTGTTGTACAGGAGATGCTGCGACTCCATCACGGCCAGGCCCGCCAGCGGCTCGTAGGCGTTCAGCTGGAGCTGGCCCGAGTGGGCGGCGAGCGTGACGCTGAAGTCGTTGCCCATCACCCGGAAAGCGACCAGGTTGACGAGCTCGGGAATCACCGGGTTGACCTTGCCCGGCATGATCGAAGAGCCCGGCTGCAACGCGGGCAGGTTGATCTCGGCGAGGCCGGCGCGCGGTCCCGAGGTCAACAGGATCAGGTCGTTGGCGATCTTCGAGAGCTTGATCGCAACGCTCTTGAGCGCCGCCGAGTAGGCGACAAACCCCTGCTGGTCCCACGTCGCGGCGAACATGTCCTTGGCCGGCACGATCGGCCGCCCGGTGAGCTTCGCCAGGTGGGCGGCGACCTTGGTCGAATAACCGTCGGGCACGTTGATGCCCGAGCCGATCGCGGTTGCGCCCATGTTGACGGCATACAGATGCTTCTCCGCTTCGCGCAGCACCGCGATCTCGCTCTCGAGCGAGGCCGCGAAAGCGTGGAACTCCTGGCCGACCGTCATCGGCACGGCGTCCTGCAGCTCGGTGCGCCCCATCTTGACCACGTCGATGAACTCGTGACCCTTGTTGCGGAACGAGGCCACCAACTGCTCGAGCTCCCTGGTCAGCGCGTCGTTGCGCAGGATGAACGCGACCTTGATCGCGGTCGGGTAGGAGTCGTTAGTCGACTGCGACATGTTCAAGTGGTCGTGCGGTTCGACCACGTGGTAGTCGCCTTTTTTGTGTCCGGTGAGCTCGAGCGCAACGTTGGCGAGCACTTCGTTGGCGTTCATGTTGGTCGACGTCCCCGCGCCGCCCTGGTACCAGTCGACCGTGAATTGGTCGTGATACTTCCCGTCGAGGACGGCTTGAGCAGCCTTTTCGATCGCGGCGAGCCGGTCTTTCTTCATCGCCCCGACGT
>DASTDQ010000138.1:0-12149 GCA_035710305.1 Vicinamibacterales bacterium
CCGGTCCGAAGACAGCCAGGCGTCCGGCCGGCCAGCCAGGCGCACAGTTCGCCGTCAAGTTGAGATTCTGAGACGAGTCAGCAGTACAATCAGCCCGCGCGAGGGAGGCGGCAATCATGCAAAGAACACTACGAGCCGCGATGGCGGCTCTTGTCCTGGCGGGCGTTTTCATTCTCGCCCGACCGATCACTGCGGCCGCGCCGGCGGCAAAGCCCGAGGACGTCGGTCTCTCCTCGGAGCGGCTGAAGCGCGTCGCCGAACTGGTGCAGCGCCACATCACGGCCGGCAGCTTCTCGGGCGCCGTGACGCTCGTGGGCCGCAACGGACGCATCGGCTACCACGAAGCCCAGGGGCTGATGGACGTCGACGCGAAGAAGCCGATGGTCAAGGACGGCATCTTCCGGATCATGTCGATGACCAAGCCGGTCGTCGGCGTGGCGATCCTGATGATGATGGAAGAAGGGAAAGTCCGTCTCCAGGATCCGATCTCCAAGTTCGTGCCCGAATGGAAGGACATGACCGTTGCGATGCCGCTGCCCGCACCGGCTGGCGCACGCGGCGGCGGAGCCGCGCCGGCGGGAAGAGCCGGAGGCGCGCCGGCAGAACCGCGCTACTACACCGTTCCCGTTGATCGCGAGGTCCAGGTCCGCGATCTGCTCACGCACACGTCGGGCGTCGTGAGCGGCACCGTCAGCAACTTTGCGAACCGGGCGGTCGCGGCCGGTCCCAAGGAAACGCTGGCGGACTACATTCCGCGGCTCGGGAAGGTGCCGCTGGAGTTCCAGCCCGGGGCGCGCTGGGCGTACAGCGCCGCAGCAGGGTTCGACGTGCTGTCCCGCGTCGTCGAAGTGGCGTCCGGAATGCCGATCGATCGGTTCCTGAAGACACGCCTGTTCGACCCGCTGGAGATGAAGGACACGAGCTACATCGTCCCGACGGCCAACCCGAGACTCGTAACGCTCTACAGCCGCACGGCTGACGGGCTGCGGCCACAGCAGAATCCCGGGTTCATGAACGGCATCTACTTCTCGGGAGGCGGGGGCCTCGTCAGCACGGCGGCCGACTACGCGCAGTTCGCGCTGATGCTGGCCCACGGAGGCGAGCTGAATGGCGTGCGGATCCTCAGCCCGCGGCTCGTCGGACTGATGGGCTCCGTCTTCACGCCGGACACGCTGCCCGGGAGACCGCGGGGCGAGAGCTACGGCCTGAGCGTGCGCGTCGTCAACGATCCGGTGGCGCGCAATTCGTTCCTCTCCGAGGGAAGCTTCGGCTGGAGCGGCGCGTACGGGACGCACTTCTGGGTGGACCGGAAGGAGAACCTCGTGGCCGTCGCCATGACGCAGACCTCGAACCAGGAGTTCCTGCGCGACTTCGAGAACATGGTGATGCAGGCGGTTGTCGGCGCGGCTCCGGCGCGAGCAACCAGCTCGAACTAGGCATTACGCCGATGCCGGTGCGCAGGTTCGCATCCGCCATCGTGATCGCGTTGGCCGTGGCTGCAGGCGGCGTCGGGACAGGAGTCTCCGCCCAGCGCGGGGGGCCTCCTGGCGCGCCGCCTTCACCACGGGCAACGGCTCCCATCGACCTGAGCGGCTACTGGGTGTCGCTCATTACCGAAGACTGGCGCTTCCGTGTGGTCACGCCTCCGAAAGGCGACTACACGTCGGTGCCCTTGAACCCCGCGGGGCGCAAGGCTGCCGACGCCTGGGATCCGGCCAGGGACCAGGCAGCAGGTGAAGCATGCCGCGCCTACGGCGCCGGGGGCGTCATGCGGCTGCCCGGGCGGCTGCGCATCGAATGGCAGGACGAGCGCACGCTCAAGATCGACACCGATGCCGGCTCGCAGACGCGCCTTCTCACGTTTGGACCATCACCCTCGCAGGGCGGCGACTGGCAGGGCTCGTCGATCGCGTCGTGGGACCGCTCGCAGAGCGTGATGGGAGCGGGCGGCGGGTTCTTCGGCCCTCCGGCTTCACGCGGCGGTTCACTCAAGGTCGTCACGACGAGGATGAAGCCGGGATACCTGCGAAAGAATGGCGTCCCATACAGCGGTGACGCCGTCATCACCGAGTACTTCGACCGGCTCGAGCTTCCCAACGGAGACGCGCTGCTCGTCGTCTCAACGGAAGTCGTGGACCCGGCCTACCTCACCCAGCCGTTCTGGACGAGCACGCACTTCAGGAAACAGAACGACGCGTCCGGCTGGAGCCCGACGCCGTGCTCGGCGCGATGACGCGGCACCACCTGCCCTCCTGCCAAGCCCTGATCCGCATCGCGGCGATCGCGTGCGCGCTCGCGATGTCGGCTCGCCTCACGGGTCAGGCGCCGGCACCGGCGAACGCGACGGCGCCTGCGGTTGACCTGTCGGGGTACTGGACGTCGGTGCTGCACGAGGACTCGATGGAACGCGGCGCCGGACCAGAGATCGCCGACTACGGCGGCTTCCCCGTCAACGAAGCCGCGCGTCTGTTCGGACTGTCCTACGATCCTTCGCGCCTGACCCTGCGGCACCATCAGTGCGACGGCTACGTGGCGCCGTACCAGATCCGCGCGCTCGGCAACGCACGCGCCTGGGAGGAACGCGACGCGAACACCCATCGCCTCGTCGCGATCCACTGGTTCAACCAGACATTTGAAGGCAGGCGCACGATCTGGATGGACGGGCGCCCGCATCCGCCGGCCTGGGCTCCGCACACCTGGATGGGCTTCTCGACCGGACGGTTCGTCGGCAACGCCTTGCGCGTCGAGACGACGCATCTCAAGCAGGGGTGGCTGCGCCGTAATGGATTGCCCGAGAGCGATCAGGCCACCACGATCGAGTTCTTCATCCGCCACGGCGACCGTCTGACTCACACAGTGGTCGTGAACGATCCCGTGTACCTGTCCGAACCGCTCGTGAAGACGACCGACTTCTATCGGCAGCCCATCGATCCTCAGAACTGGTTGTTCCCGTGCGATGACGGCGAGCAGATCCTGGGACGCGCCCCGGATGATGTGCCGAACTACCTGTTCGGGCAGAACCCGTTCGTCAAGGAGTACCAAGACAAGCACAAGATCCCGCTCGCGGGTCATCTCGGCGGCGCGCCGACGATGTATCCGGAGATTGCTGCGCGTCTCGAGAGCGGGGCGGATTCGGCGCTGCTGCGTCCGGCGCCCGGGGCAAGGCCGGTCAGTGCAGCGGTCGATCCCGAGCCGCGTGACGGGAAGGTCCACGTCTGGCCGCTGCGCGGGAATGTCTACCTGTTGACTGGCGACGAAGGCAACATCGTGGTGCAGGTCGGAGATGAAGGTCCCGTGGTCGTGGACACGGGGCGCGGACGACTGGCCAAGGAGACCGTCCAGGCCATCCGCACGCTGAGCGACAAGCCGATTCAGCTCATCGTGAACACCAGCTTTCACGCCGACCGTACGGGCGGCAACGCTGCGCTGCAGGCGTCAGGCGACGATCCCAGCGTGCGCGGCTCGTTCTTCTCGCTGCAGTTCCGCGATGCCGGCGTCGGCGCGACGATCATGGCCCACCAGAACGTGTCGAACCGGCTGGTGGCAGCCAAGGCCGAACCGCGCGCCGTCCCGAGCGACACTTACCTCGAGGAGCGCCGCCGCACGTTCCACAACGGCGATTCCATCGAGCTCTTCTGGCAGAGAAACGCGGTCACCGACGGGGACAGCCTCGTCCACTTCCGCCGGGCAGACGTGATCGTCGCCGGCAACGTGTTCACGACGACGCAGTATCCGTTCATCGACGTCGCCAATGGCGGCACCATCGACGGGGAGATTCGGGCGCTCAACGACATCCTGGCCCGGACGGTCTACGCGCACGAAGGCGAAGGGGGCACGATAGTCGTTCCTGGACACGGGTACGTATGCGACGAGCACGAGGTCGTCGAGTACCGTGACATGGTCGTCATCATCCGGGATCGGATCCGCGCAATGATGAGGGCAGGGGCAACGCTCGCGCAGATCAGGGCGGCCCGCCCCACGGCCGACTACGACACGAGGTACGGGGCCGTCACCGGGCCGTGGACGACGGACCAGTTCGTCGAAGCCATCCATCGGACCCTGACGGTGAAGTAACGGGGTCCTCTGTGCTCACTCCTCGCGACTCAGTCGCCCGATTCCGAAGCCAGTCAGCAGTCCAAGCAGTGCGCCTCCGAGGGCCGCGGACGACACCGCACTCAGCGGCCGCCGCCTGATGGTCAGGGTTGCCGCAGCGGTGGCGTCCTCGACCGCATGCTGGCCGCGGACGACGACGCGCTTCATGTGACGCACCGCTTCGTCGATCGCGTCGAGGGTCGGCGTCAACCGCTCCTTGATTTCTTCCACCGCTGAGATTGGGGTCACAGTGGTCATGAGAACCTCCACCCCAGCCGACCGCAAGAGTCGCGCCACTGGCGTGCGCTCGATCCAAAGGACATCGCTGCGCGGTGGAGGGCTCTGTGCCGGAAAGCGCCGCCCCGTTTTACGCGAAGCTTCCAATGCTTCATTGAAACGCTGCCACGCTGTCCCGGCTCGACCGCGGGGCCGTCGAGGCAGACGTGGAGGCGTGAGTCAGCGAGTGTCGCGATGCGAGGGCCGCTTGAACCGCAGCAGATTCGCGACGCTGCGTCCCGGGTTGAGCATGACGCGCAGAACCCTGACCTTTCCTGTCACGCCGTTGGCCTCGAGCTTCCTGATGACGGACGCGTCGAGATAGTCTTCCAGCAGGATCCAGCCGAAGCCGCCGAGCGGCGTCAGCACGAGATCGACGTAGCCCATCGTGCCGGGCTCCAGGCCGTCATTGCCGATGCCCGCTTCGCCCCAGGGCGCCAGCTCGAAGGTCGTGCTGTACACCGCCGCCCATCCGAGCGCTTTCAAGCGGCTCTTCCAATACGCGGCGTCACCCGGATCCCACTCGAGATCGATGCCGCGAGGATCGTTCTGGATCTGGATGAACCCGCTGATGCCACCCATGAGTGGATGTCCGAGGTAGTTGACATACGACTGGCTGCCATCGTCCCATCCCTGGAGTCCGCGGACCGAGTTCACGTAGTCGCGCCAGAAGGGACCTCCAAGCGCCTCTCTCCTGTTCTGCTGCGCGATGCGAAACGAGTGCTGCGCTGCGAGGAACAAGCCGGACTGCACGAGCGCACCTTGCCAGTCGAAGGCGCCAACCTCGGGCACGCTCCCGGTCTGGGTGTCGGCGCGAGGGCGGCCAGGTTCCTGCGATTCAAGGTCCGCGCAGAGGCTCCCGCAGGGCTGGGCGATCGCGCTTGTGGCTCCGGCCAGCACGACAGCAACGGACACGACGACAGCCTCCAGCGCCTTCTTCGCCATGGGTGTCGATCGATCTTACGGCGATGTGGGCGCGGCGGTCAGTCCGTGCGCAGTGCTTCAGTCGGCTGAATCCGGAGTGCGCGTCTCAAGGGCGTCCCGCAGGCGCCGAGGCCGGCCAGCAGAATGACGGCCGCAACGCCGATCATGACTCCAGGCCCTTTGTCGAAGAGCCCGTCCGACAACCTGAACGGTCCGGCCGACGCCGCGTATCCGATCGCCAGCCCCAGCAGTGTGCCCGAGCCGATCTGCGTGAACGCGCGCGACAGAACGTCCGTCGTCACGCGGCCCGGGCTCGCGCCGAGCGCCGTTCGTATCCCGATCTCCCGGGTCCGTTGCGAGACCGTGAAGGACAGCATCGAGTACACGCCCGCGGTGGACAGCAGCAGTACCGCCACTATCACGAAACCGACGCCGAAGCCGTAAAGGCGCAGGAGGACCTGGTCAACGCGGTCCACATTCTCGAGTGGCCCCGGCCGATGAACGACCAGGGTCGAATCGATGCCCGCGGCGATCGCCTGCAGCCTGCCCACGAGCGGCGTCGGGTCGCCCTGCGTGCGGACGGTCATGCGGATTGGCGACGAGGTCGGCCGCAGCGGGACGTAGACCGTCGGGTGGGCCACCCACCCGGGGCCGCGCTGGGAAATTTCGAGATTCAGGGAGTCGGCAACGACGCCCACGATCGCCAGCGATTCGCCTGCCGGGCGGCCGCTCCGCGGCTCGACAGGATGAATGCGCTGCCCGATCGGTGAACCGGCTTGAAGAACCGTCCGGACGAAGGCCTCGTTCACGATCGCCACGCGTCTCGTCTCCTCCGTCGCCTCCACCGCATCGAACACGCGGCCGGCGCGGATCGACGTCTCGTAGACGTCGAAGTAGTTCGGCTCGATCGACACGATCCACGACCAGCTCGAGCCCGGGGCGGGGGCGGCGGCGATCCCGGCCGGCGCAAACGGGCGCACCCCATTGAACGTGTCGAATGTCACTCCGCGCACGTCGGGCTCCTGGGAAAGCCGCCGGCCAAGTACGCGCCACGTGTCGGCCCGCCGAAGGGCGTCGTTGGCTTGCACTCCAGATGCGCCGCTCGGCGCAGCCAGGTCCCAGCGAAGCTGCGCCGCCAGGTACTGCGCCCGATCGGTCTCGTCGCGCTGGAGCGACCTCCAGTCGTCGACGAAGGTACGCAACTGCGATGCGCCCACGGTGAGAAGTGCCACTGAGATCGCCACCTGCGAGACGATGACGGACGTGGCCGTGGTGCCGAATCGCAGGCCCGAAGCTCCCGCCTGCACGCGCTGCAATGCGGACCGCGTGGCACGGTCGGTCAGCTTCAATGCGGGCAGCATCCCGGTCAGTGCCGCCGACAAGAGAACGAGGCCCACAACCACCAGCATGGTCGAGGGCCCCAGTCGCACGTCGAACCAGAAGGGCAGACCTTCAGCCTGCGGGAGGCCGATGCCCAACACCTCCCTGAGGAGGTACAGCGGCCACGCCATGATCGCCAGGCCGACGGCCGCGGCGAGCGAAGCGAGTACCAGCGCTTCCAGCAGCATCTGAAGCACGATGCGGGATCGAGTGGCGCCGAGGGCCGTCCGCACGGCAACCTCTCCGACGCGCGAGGCATCCCGCGCGTACACCAGCGTGCCGACGTTCACGGCCACGACGAGGAGGACGATGCCGATCAGCACGCGCGCCGCGCTCATCATCGTCGCGAGACCGGGCTCGTTCGCTTCGAGGAGCGACCGGGCGTAGGTGGTCATTCTGGGACGAGACTGGCCGTGCGTTCCCGGCCTCTCGGCTGCGATCCTGGACCCGATGACTTGCAGTTCCGCCTGCGCCTCGTCCAACGTCACGCCCGGCGCAAGCCGGCCCACCGAGAACTCCACGGCCGGCCCTTCACCCGGCGCGAGACCAGCGCTCGCGACGCGCAACGGAGTCCAGAGCTGTTCGCTGACGGGGAAGCGGAACTCGGCCGGCATGATCCCGACGACGGTGTGTTCCAGGCCGCCCACACGAATGGACTTCCCCACCACCCCGGCGTCTCCGCCAAACGCGGACTGCCAGAGGTCGAATCCGACAACGGCCACAGCAGCCCCCGGCCGCTCGTCGCCATCGACGAGCGGTCGTCCCATCAGCGGAGGAATGCGCACCATCTGAAAGGCCGACGGGCTGATCGCCGCGGCCCGCACCAGCCGCGTCGCGCCGTTCGCATCGGCCACGACCCGCTGCTGCCGCGCAAAGGCGCCAACGTCCTGCAGCGACGCCAGCTGACGGCGCCACGTCACCATGTCGCCGACGGTCTGCTCGCCGCGATCCGACGTTCGGACGTCGTGATTCCAGACTGCGACAATTCGATCGCCCTCAGGTACGGGCAGCGTCGGCCGGACCATGAACTCCGTCCCCGCGTGGAATCCGGCGACCACGGCGATCGCGATGGACAGGGCCAGCGTCGAAACGATTGTCAGGCCCGGATACTTGAACAGCAGGCGCACGCCCAGCTTGACGTCCACCGAGACGGACTCGAGCCACGGCAGGCCAGATGCCGCACGGCTCGCCTCGCGCAGCTGCGCAACGCCTCCGAGCCGTATGCGAGCCGCCCGGCGAGCCTGATCGGGTGCCACGCCTCGCCGGATGGCATCCTCCTCGGCCATCGCCAGATGCGCCGCAAGCTCGTCGTCGAAATCCGAGTCGTGCGCACCAGGGCGCAGGAAGCCGCGGATGCGCGCCGCGACGGTGTGAAGAAAAGCCCGCATGCGTCAGTTGACCCGCAGCGCCTCGGTCGGGTCGATCCGGATCGCGCGGCGCGCGGGGCCGGCCACTGCAAGAAGTCCGATCAGGATCATCAGCGCCGCCGACACCGGGACGATGCCTGGAATGATGCGTCCACCGGCCGCGGCAATCGGCAGCCAGGACTCGAGGCGAATCCCCGCGGCGCACCCGACGAGGGCGCCGATCAGCAGCGGGACGGCTGCTCGCCCGAAGATGCCGGCGAGGAGCCGTCGCGGCTGCGCGCCGAGCGCCGTTCTCACGCCGATCTCGCGCCATCGCTGCGATACGATGAACGTCATCAGCGTGTACATTCCAGCCATCGAAAAGAGCAGCACGATCAGGACGATGACCCCCAGAGCGGTCGCGAACGTCTTGTCGTCGGACTGGTTCTCCTCATAGATGTCCTCGAACGATCGCAGACGCTCGACCTTGAGCCGCGAGTCCAGTCCGGCTACGACCGCGCGGAGTCGATCGACCGCCGGTCCAAGGCCGGTTGAGCCGCGGCGAACGATCAGGCTGGCCGGGTGCACCGCCGTCGTCATCGGATGGAAGATCACAGGGCCGTCGTTGTCTCCTGGCAAATCCTCGACGACGCCGACGATCTCGTGCCACCCGGGTGGCGGCGGCGAGGCTCCCCGGGTGTCTGTCGTCTCGAGGTAGCGAACCCGGCGGCCGAGCGCGTTCCCGCCTGCCCCGCCGAAGCCTTGCGAAGGCGGGCCGCCGACGATTTCCGCCACGAATGACCGGTTGACGATCACCGGCCTGCGCCCCGGCGCGAAGTCGCCGGGCTCGAAGCTGCGGCCCGCCAGAAAGCGGAAGCCGAGGACCTTGAAGAACGCGTCGTCGACGGTGTTGAACTTCGCCTCGGGATCCGACGGACCCAGCCCTTCCACCTCGATGTCGACCTCGGGCTCCTCCATGAGGACTGACGCCGACACGGCAACGCCGGAGATGCCGGGCCCGGAGGCGAGTTGCCGGACCACCTCGCGCCTGAGGCCGTCGAATCGCGAACGATCCTCCCCGTCCAGCACCAGCACGCCGCTCAGGAATTCGTCGAGCGGCAGCGCCTGGCCGACGAACATCGGCCGCAAGGCTCCCCAGATCATCTCGGTGGCCGATGGCAGAATCGCCAGCGACACGGCGACCTGCGTGGCGAGCAGCGTCATCCACGTCTTCCCGAGACGGGCGCTGCCTCGATTGCCCAATGCGGACGGCCCCAATCGACGCCACATCTTCGTTGCATGAAGCGTGGGGATGCCACCCGCGATCGCGGCCGCGAGCACGCTGAAGGCCGCCACCCAGAGAACGGTCGGGAGCGACGGCGTGAAGTCCATCCAGAACGGCACGCTCCCGGGCCCCATCATGGGCACGACCATCCCGATCAACTGGCCGCTGTACTGCCGGGCGATGAAGAAGCCGAGAATGCCGGCGCCGGCGGCGAGCACGAGCAACTCGACGAAGACCTGCATGACGATGCGGGCGCGGCTGGCGCCGAGCGCGGTGCGGGCGGCGAACTCCTCGCGCCTCGTGACCGTTCGCGCGTACACCAGGATGGCGACGTTGGCGCACGGCGGGACCAGGAGAAGTGCACCGACCAGGAAGATGACGCCCGTGAGCCAGCGGTTTCCATGAACGACGGGCAAGAACCCGGCGGCGTAGGGCACGACCCGCGGTTCCGCTTGCGCCGTCTCCCGGGCCTGATTCCGTGGCAACAGGCCGATGGTGGCCACTTCCACCTGCGCACGCTCCTGCGATGCTCCCGCAGCGAGCCGCGCGAAGACGAAGACATCGCTGTCAGGCCCCGCCTCGCTGACCCGATCGGTCCGGAGCGGCATCCAGAGGCGCTGGTTGACAGGAAACCGGAAGCCGCGCGGCATCACGCCGACGACGACGTGCGGCGTATCGCCGACCTGAAGGCGCTGGCCGATGACCGATGGATCGGACGCGAACGCCTCCTCCCAGAGGCGATGGCCGATGACGGCGACGGGCTCCGCGCCCTCCCGTTCGTCGCTGTCGATGAGCGGCCGTCCCATCAGCGGCTGGACCCGTGCAAGCTGGAAGGCTGACGCGGTGATCTCGGCGGCGCGCACGGGCTCGAGCGCGCCGTCCCTGGTCACGACGGTGAGGTTGCGCGGTCGCATCGCGCTGACCTGCGCGACCGACGTCAACGTCTCACGCCAGCGCCTGAAGTCGGCGAGCGGAGTGAGACTGTTGACCTGCTGCGTACCCCTGTTCAGCGTCTGGATCGCCACCACGCGATCCCCTTCGTCGAGCGGGAGCCGCGTGCCCGAGACGGCGTCCCAGATGGTGAAGATGGAGGCGCCGAGCCCGATCGTGATCGCCATCGCCAGCCCACCGACCAGGGTCAGCCCCCACGACTTGCGCAGCATGCGCCCGCCGAGCTTGGCGTCGAGCCAGAAGGAATCGATCCATGGCAGGCCCCGCGTCGCCCGAGCCGCCTCGCGCAACTGCGTCACTCCGCCCAGCTCCAGCCGCGCCTCGCGCCGAGCCTCCGACGGGCTCATGCCGCGGCGGACTTTGTCCTCCTCCGCCATCGTCAGATGCGCTGAAAGCTCCTGGTCGAACTCGTCGTCAGCCGCGGCGCGGCGCACGAACCCGCGCAGGCGCGACACCAGCGTGTGGAACAGGGCTCGCATGGGTCAGCTTCCCGCCTTCGCGGGAGCTCCGGTGGGCAGGCCGCCGCCCGGCTGCAGGACGCGGCCGATCACGCCGGAAATGCGCGCCCAGTTCTCGGTCTCCGCTCTCAGCTGCGCGCGTCCGGCACTCGTGATCGCGTAGAACTTTGCCCTGCGGTTGTTCTCGGACGTGCCCCATTTCGCCGAGATCCACTTCTTCTGCACGAGGCGCACGAGACACAGATAGATCGTCCCCTGATTGACGATGACCGCATCCTGCGCGACCTGCTCGATCCGGCGGGCGATGCCGTAGCCGTGAAGCGGTCCGAGCTGCTCCAGCGTCGTGAGGACCATCAGGTCCAGCGTGCCTTGAAGGATCGGGGATCGCTCGTCGCTCATGGAGAAGGGCGCCCGCTCATGTGGGACGCATAGAGGAGCGTGACACGGTCCCTGTGGGATGTCAAGAGGAAGGGCGAGGCCCCCAGTGTTCGCGCGCCGCCTCGCCGTCGTTATCCATTGAGAGCAGTGCAACCTGGTTTGAAAGGAACTCAATGACGACGCCCACACGACGCAGAACGCTGGTCGCCGTGCCGGCAGTGATGTTGACGCTCAGCCGCGCCCGGCCAGAGCCAGACGGCGCCCCACACGGTGACGCAGATCAGCCTGGCCCCTCTGTCGCTCAACCTCCCGTAGCCGAACGAGACCGTGAAGTTCTGGAGGAACTGCGCCAGTGGGCGCACGCTCGTCGTGGTCCAGGACGAGCGCGTGGCGCTATTTGATCTCGTTGATCTCGTTCCACACCCCTGCACCCTGGATAGGAGCGTTGCGCATGAGTTGGGTGCAGCCGTGGAGCAGATCGGAGCCTGCACCCACGGCCCCGTCGAGGGCCTCCGGTATTTCGGAGAGCATCGACTCGACTCACAGACGAGCCGTAGTGGGTAAGGCCACGCGTCCACTCGACTTGCAGCGCGGCGTGAGCGCGTGCGGATCGGCATGCCCCGTGCACTGCGTCCAATCCAGTTCGTGAACAGAATCACGCGATTCTGCTCTGTGGCTTGTGCGCTGCTGTGTTCGATGCCGCTGCATGCGCAAAGCCGCGGGGTCTACCCGCTCGGTATGAGCGCGGCCAACTCGGGTGTCACGGGGGAGCATGGATTCACCTATTCCAACCAACTCCTTTTTTACACGCGTGACATGTCGAAAGACGAACACGGCAACACGCTGGCCACGGGCAACAACGCTGTGCTGATGGACCTCAACTCGTTCGTGTGGGTGAGCCCCAGAGACATTCTCGGCGGCGCACGGTATTCCGCCACGGTCACGCTGCCCATCGCCAGGAACGAGCTGACGTCCGATATCCACGGCACGCTCGGTCGAGGGAGTGGATTCGCTGATTCGTACTACCTGCCGTTCATTCTGGGCTGGAACAAAGACCGC
>DASTDQ010000139.1:0-8094 GCA_035710305.1 Vicinamibacterales bacterium
TGCCTGGGGCCTCTGGGCCGTCCTTTCGAGCCGGTAGACCCGCCCGCGGAGGCGTGGATGGTCGCCGGGGGCGTGGGGCTCGCGCCGTTTGCGACGCTGGCCGAAGCGCTTCTGGCGCGCGGCACGTCAACGACGCTCTTCTACGGCGCTCGCTCGGGACGCGAGCTCTTCTATCTCGACTGGTTTGCATCGCGCGGCGTCCGCGTGGTTCTCACGACGGAAGACGGAAGCCTCGGGGAGCGCGGCCGGATCACCGCTCCACTCGATCGCGAGCTGCGGAGGGCCGCTGGAGACGTCATGGTCTACGCGTGCGGACCGGAGCGGATGCTCGAAGCCGTCGGTACAGTGGCGCGCTCCCATCACACACCGGCACAGGTGTCGGTCGAACGCGTGATGGGATGCGGCATGGGCGGGTGCTACAGCTGCGTCATCCCGGTGCGCGAACGCAACGGTGGACAGCACTACGTGCGCTCGTGCCTGGCGGGACCGGTGTTCACCGCCGCCGACATCGTCTGGGATCATGAGTAGGGATCTTTCGGTAGAGATCGGATCGCTCCGGCTCTCCAACCCGTTGATCGCCGCGAGCGGGTGCTACGGATACGGCGTCGAATACGCGGATGCCGTGGACCTCTCTTCGCTCGGCGCCGTTGTCTCCAAGGGCCTGTTCCTTGCCCCTCGCGAAGGGCACCCGCCGCCGCGCATCGTCGAGACCCCGTCTGGAATGCTGAATGCAATCGGGCTGCAGGGCATCGGCGTCCATCGCTACATCGCCGAGAAGCTCCCCGAGCTGCGTCGCCTGCGGGCGACGAACATCATCAACATCTGCGGCAGCACGCTCGACGAGTACGTGGAGCTGGCTCGCATCCTCTCGGACGCGGAGGGCGTGCACGCGCTCGAGCTGAACATCTCGTGCCCCAACATCAAGGAGGGGGGGATCACCTTCGGCTGCAGCCTGCACGGAACGTTCGACGTCGTGAGCGCGGTGAAGAAAGTGACCCGTCTGCCGGTGATCCCGAAGCTGACTCCCAACGTCACCGACGTAGCGTCGATCGCGAAAGCGGCCGAAGAGGCCGGAGCCGACGCCGTGTCGCTCGTCAACACGTTCCTGGCGATGGCCATCGACGTCGAAACACGCCGGCCGAAGCTGTCGAATGTCGTCGGCGGACTCAGCGGGCCGGCCATCAGGCCGATTGCCGTGCGCATGGTGTACGAGTGCAGACGTGCCGTACGGATTCCCGTCATCGGCATGGGAGGGATCGCCAGCGCGGAGGACGCCCTCGAGTTCATCATCGCCGGCGCGACGGCCGTGCAGGTCGGTACCGCGAACTTCGTGGACCCCTTTATCTGGTCGAAGCTGACAGCGGGCATCGAGGAGTACATGCAGCGGCACTCGCTGGCCCGCATCCGTGACCTCGTCGGATCGATCGACACCAGCACGCGCGAAAAGCAATGGGTAAGCTCCTAGTCGCGCTCGACGTCGAATCGGGCGCCCGCGCGCTCGAGCTCGCGACCGCGCTGCGCGGGCTCGCGGACGGCGTCAAGGTCGGCAGCCGGCTCTTCACGCTCGAGGGCCCGTCGCTGGTCCGCCGGCTCGTCGACGCCGGTGCAAAGGTGTTCCTCGACCTCAAGTTTCACGACATTCCCAATACCGTTGCCCAGGCCGTGGAGGCCGCGACGGCAACCGGCGCGTGGATGGTCAACGTTCACGCCTCGGGGGGAGTGGCCATGATGCAGGCGGCCGCGAAGGCGGGGGCCGAGGCGGCGACGCGCGCGGGCCGGCCGAGACCGCTCGTCATCGGTGTCACGGTCCTGACGAGCATGGATCAGGCAGCGCTGCGGGAAAACGGCGTTGACCGGCCGCTGCTCGAGCACGTGGTGGCACTGGCGCGAATGGCACAGGGGGCCGGGCTCGACGGCGTGGTGGCGTCGCCGCAGGAAACGGCCGCCATCAGGGCCGCCTGCGGCCCGGGTTTCGCGATCGTGACGCCCGGAATACGAGGGGCTGCTGCGGGCCCCAGCAAGGACGACCAGGCTCGAACGATGGGGCCGGCCGAGGCCCTGCGGGCCGGCGCCAGCTACCTCGTGGTCGGGCGGCCTATTATCGGGGCCGCCGACCCACGCGACGCCGCGGCGAGAATCGTCGAAGAGCTCGCCGCCGCGGGCGCTACTTCGCCGTGATGATGAAGTGGCCGCGGCGGTTCCGCAACCAGCAGCTCTCGGTTTCCTCCTTGCACAAGGGCGCTTCCTCGCCTTTGCTGATCACGACCATTCGATCGGCCGTAACGCCCAGGCCGGCCAGGTAGTCCTTGACGGCGTTGCCGCGCCGCTCGCCCAGCGCCAGGTTGTACTCGTTGGTGCCGCGGGCATCGGCGTGTCCTTCGACCGTCACGCGAACCGACGTCCAGCGGCGCAGGTAGTCGGCGTTTTTCTGTAGAAGCGCGCGCTGATCGTCGCGGATCGCCGACTGGTCGTAATCGAACGACACGTCGGCCAGCGGCATCTCGGCGTTGAGCTCCTCCAGCGTCTTGCGCGAGAACACTTCTTCCTCGCTCAGCGGGCCAGGTGCTGCCGGCGGCTGTTTCGGCACGGACGGCGGCGGTGGTGGCGGCGGCGGAGGCGGTGGTGCGGGCGCGGCCGGGGGTTCCGGCGGCGGCGGCGGTGGCGGCGGTATCTTCTTCGCGCAGGCCGTCACAGTGAGAACGACAAGCAGGATGATCGTGGTCAACCACATCCATCTGCGCACGTTCATCGATATCTCCTGTGTGAGATCGTGAAAAGGTGGGCGAGCGTGGTGAGCTTAGCGTTCGCCCGATCTCGTGTCAATCAGTGCTTGTGGGGATCTTTCGGCAGAATCGGCAGGTGCCGATAGCGATCGCCGATCGTGATCAGATCGGTGTCAGCTGAAGGCCTTCGTTGAGGCTGCCCATACGGTAGCCTTGCGGGTCGATGGTGACGTGCTGATAACCGACCTCGCGGATCTCGTCGATGATCCGCTCGCGAAGATCCGGTTCGAGCGCGCGTGGCAACTCGTCGCGTCCGATCTCGAGCCTCGCGAGGGCCGCCGGCGAGGATCCCCCGGCGGCGACAGCCAGATCGTGGTGCCTCACGCGGCAGACGCGAAAGCCCAGCGAGCGGAGCGTGTCTTCGGCGCGCTCGATCATCCGCAGCTTCTCGCGAGTGACCTCGGAGTGGTAAGGAATGCGGGACGACAGGCACGCCGACGCCGGCTCGTCCCAGGTTCGAAGTCCGGCGCGGCGCGACAGTTCCCGTATCTCCACCTTGGTCAGACCGGCTTCGTCGAGCGGACTCCGGATACCAAACTCCCGCGCCGCCTGCCGCCCGGGCCGGTAGTCGCCGCGATCGTCGGCGTTACTGCCATCGGCGATTTCCGCAAAACCGCGGGCGCGCGCGATTCTGGTCAACGCCGTGTAGAGCTCGTGCTTGCAGTAGTAGCAACGGTTCGCGGGGTTCACCCGGTACTCGGTGCGCTCGAGCTCCGACGTCTGGATGATCTCGTGGCGCAGCCCGGCGTCGCGCGCCACGGCGAGCGCGAGCTGGCGGTGGCGATCGGCGTAACTGGGGCTGTCGGCGGTTATGCAAAGAACGGAAAGCCCGAGCACATCGGTCGCAACCCAGGCAAGGTAGGCACTGTCGGCGCCGCCGCTGAAGGCGACGATGAGCGACTGATAGCCGGTTAGAAGGTTCCGAAGCCGCCGTTCCTTCGCTGCCAGGTTGTCACTCGTCGTAGTCCTCGTCCTCGACGTCGTCATCGCCGTCGTCGAGATCGTCGTCATCGTCGTCGTCGTCCTCCTCGTCCAGGTCGTCGTCGTCCAGATCCTCGTCGTCATCCTCGTCGTCGGCCACGTCGAGCTCGTCATTGCCCACCACGACGAGGTTCTTGCCGCACTCCGGACAACTCAGGCGGTCGCCCTCCTCGAGGTCCTCGGTGTCAATCTCGTCGAACTCGCACTCAGGGCAGGTCGCCATACAGGCTCCATTGTCCATCAGGTGCTCGAAGATGAGCGAATCAGGCCCTTCCTGGCCAAGATTTTGGATTATAGCGAGGACCCGCGGATTTGGGCAATGAACCCTAACGATCGCCGGTGGCCGTACCGATAGACCCGATAGACTCTCTTGGTAGCTTCCACCAGCCTTGGGTCTCGAACCGTACTCGTCGCTGACGACACGGCATTCGTGCGCGACCGCTTCAAGTCGGCCATCGAAGACGCCGGTCACACGGCAGTCACTGCACGAACCGGCTCGGAGCTGCTCGCTCGGCTTCGGACCAACCCTTCGAAGATCGATCTGGTCGTGCTCGACCTGCGGCTTCCGCAAGGCAACGGCGTGGCGATGCTTCGCGCGATCGAGAAGCTCGAGCATCATCCGGCGATCGTGGTGTTCAGCGGAACCATCGCGAGCGCCGAGGAAGTGCGCCAACTCGACGGCCTGGGCGTCGTCGGCTACGTGAACGAGTACACGGCTGTCCCGCACATCGTGCCTTCCCTGGTCCCCCACCTCTTCCCGGACAGCTTGAACCGGAGGTCGAGCCCCCGCGTCTCGCTGGTCATCAGGGTTTCGTACCGGTTCGGCAACACGATTGCGGCGGCCCTGACGCTCAACATCAGCCACGGCGGGCTGGGGATTCGGACCACGAGCCCGCTCCCCGTGGACACGCCGGTGAAGGTCCGCTTCCGCCTTGCCGGATCCAGGAACGAAATCGACGCCGACGCCCGCGTCGCATGGATCGACCGTCGCATCGGGATGGGACTGCAGTTCACGCGAGTGACACCCGGCGATCAGACCCTCATCGACAGCTACGTCAAGTCGCACTTCTTCTCGAACCGAAAAGCGTAGCGGTAAATGGGGTCGGGAGTTATTTTCTTGAAGACACTTACACTGTTGGGATTCGAGACGTCCTCAAGAAAATAACTCCCGACCCCATTTACCGCGCCCGCAGCAGGCGCAGAGCGTTGGCCACCACGATAACGGAGGCGCCTGTGTCGGCGAGGACGGCCATCCAGAGCGTGGCCGAGCCCGTCATCGCGGCGACGAGGAAGACCGCTTTGAGCACCAGCGACACGATGAGGTTGGTCTTGACGTTGCGGACCGTGGCACGCGCGAGCCGCAGCGCGTAAGGAAGCTTCAGCAGCTCGCCGGACATGAGGGCCACGTCGGCGGTCTCGAGCGCCACGTCCGATGCGGCCGCACCCATCGCGACGCCGACGTCCGCCGCCGCCAGGGCGGGGGCGTCGTTGACGCCGTCGCCGACCATGAGGACCGCCTCCCCCGTCTTTCGCATCGCCTGGATTCGCGCGTACTTCTCTTCGGGTAGCAGGCCATGGTGGTCCTCATCGAGGGACAGGCTCGAGGCAACGGCGCGCGCGGTCGATGCGTGATCGCCCGTCAGCATCGCCACGCGGCGGATACCCTGCGAGCGGAGCATCTCGATGGTCTCGCGCGCGGTGTCTCTCAGCGGATCCGCCACGGCGATGGCCCCCAGCATCCGTCGATCCGCGGCAACGCAGACCACGGTGTTGCCGCGGCGACGCAGCGCCTCGACGGCCTCGGCCGCGACGTCGATGCCGATGGCCTCGAACATGGAGTCGCTGCCGACGACGACGTGCGTGCCGTCAACGCGAGCCTCGGCTCCCCTTCCGGTGGTGGAGACGAAGTCGGTCGCCGGCGGGACAACGAGGCCGATCTCGGCGGCGCGGGCAGTGATCGCCCCTGCGATTGGATGCCCGGACCGGCTCTCGACGGCAGCCGCGCAGCGCAGCACTTCGTCGGCACCGTGAGTGCCGGTCGGCACGACCTCGATCACGCGGGGCTCTCCTCGCGTCAACGTGCCGGTCTTGTCGAACGCGACCACGCGCACATCGGCGAGCCGTTCGAGGTGCGCACCGCCCTTGATGAGAACGCCGTTCCTGGCGGCCGCCGACAGCGCCGCGACGATCGAGACCGGCGTCGAGATGACCAGGGCACATGGGCACGCGACAACGAGCAGCACGAGCGAGCGATAGAACCAGCCTGCGGAATCTCCACCCGACAGGAGCGGCGGCACGACGGCAATGACAGCCGCCAGTGCAATGACTGCCGGGGTATAGATCCTGGCGAAGCGATCGACGAAGTTCTGGACCGGCGCTCGCCGGGCCTGGGCCGCCTCGACCAGGTGGATGATGTGGGCCAGCCTCGTATCCGTGCCTACGCGGATCACTTCGAGCTCCAGCGAGCCGCGGCCGTTGATGGTGCCCGCGTACACTTCGTCGCCCGGGCCCTTGTCTACGGGCAGTGACTCGCCCGTGATGGGCGCTTCGTTTACGTCGCCGTGCCCGGTGAGCACGCGGCCGTCGAGGGGAACCTTGTCCCCGGGCCGCACGACGATTTCCATCCCCACCTGGACGGCGTCCACCGGCATACGCTGCTCCACGCCGTGTCGCTTGACGATCGCTTCACGGGGCGAGAGCTCGACGAGAGCCTGAATGGCTTGTCTTGCCCGCTCGAGCGTCCGCGCCTCCAGCCACTGGGCGAGGGCGAAGAGAAACACCACGCTGGCAGCTTCGAGCCACTGCTGAAGCGCCATCGCACCCGCGACCGCGACGATCATGAGGACGTTGATGTCAACCGTCCGGCTCCGTAGGGCCGCGAGGCCGCGGCGCACGGGAAACACAGCACCGGCGAGCGAGGCCCCAACGAGGAGCACGGCGCCGCCCGTCGCGTATCTGGCGCCCACGGCCAGGCCGGCAACCAGGAGCGCCCCCGAAAGCGCGGTCAGCCAGAACCGCAGCCGGACGTCGGGGCCGGAGGCCGCCGGTGCCTCGTGCTCGAGCCACATCCGCATCCCGGTCTGGCCAACGGCGTCGACGATGGCGGCCGTAGACAGCTTTGCGGCGTCATATGTCACGTGCAGGCGCTGGCCGATGAGGTCGGCCGACAGCGCCTCCATGCCGGCCAGCGGCCGAAGTCGGCGCTCAAGGATGACGACCTCTTCATTGCAGTCCATCCCCTCGACCCGGAACACCGCTTCCGCGTGGATTTCACACTTCGTGCAGACAGGTGAAGAGGGGCTTGCCATCAGCGTCCGGCCTGCCGGCCCTCCTCCTGCACGTGCCGCAGACCCTGGCGGAACAGGGCCAGGACATGCCGATCGTCGAGCGCGTAGAAGATCATCCGGCCCTCTCGCCGGCTGCGCACGATGCGCGTGTTGCGAAGCAGCCGCAGCTGATGAGACACGGCCGATTCGCTCACGCCGAGCCGCTGGGCGAGGTCGCCCACGCACATTTCCGAGCGCGACAGCGCGTCGAGGATGCGCACGCGCGTCGGGTCGCCGAGCACCCGGAAGATCTCGGTCAGGCCGTCAACGGTATGGGCGTCGAGCTGTGACATCTGAATACTTGTTCATATATTACTGCAATGGGCTTGCCCAGTTGGCCGGCCATCGGCTAGGATCGCCCGCTGGGCAGGCTAAAACGCGCAGGTTCTACGAGTTAAGGAGCGAGCAGTGATCGAGGTGCAGCATCTGACGAAGCGGTACGGGCCGCTCACGGCCGTGGACGACGTGAGCTTCAAGGCCGAACGGGGAGAAATTCTGGGGTTTCTGGGACCGAATGGCGCCGGCAAGACGACGACGATGCGGGTGCTGACCGGCTACATGCCGCCAACCGACGGCAAGGCGATCGTCGCCGGCTACGATGTGCTCGAGCAGCCCATCGAAGCCAAGCAGCGTACCGGCTACCTGCCCGAGACGCCCCCGCTCTATCCGGACATGACCGTAGCCGATTACCTGACCTTCTGCGCGCGGATCAAGGGCGTGCCGCGGTCGGAGCGCGCATCCCGGATTCAGACTTCGATGGAGCGCACGAAGATTGTCGACGTGGCCAAACGGCACTGCGGAAAGCTCTCCAAGGGCTACCGGCAGCGCGTCGGCCTCGCGCAGGCGCTCCTGCACAACCCCGAAGTACTCATCCTCGACGAGCCGACGGCCGGCCTCGACCCGAAGCAGATCATCGAGACGCGGCGTCTCATCAAGGAACTGGGCGGCGACCACACGATCATCCTCAGCACGCACATCCTTCCCGAGGTCAGCCAGACCTGCAA
>DASTDQ010000140.1:0-7565 GCA_035710305.1 Vicinamibacterales bacterium
CCCAGACCCAGATGTCGTTCTCCTGGTCGCGGATGTCGAGTGCGACACGTGCGCCGTCGGGGGAGAGCCGCAGTGTGAAGTAGCCGCGAAGGGGCGCGCCCTTGATGGCGTCCTCACGCCCCTGCCGGCTCACCCACACGATCGACCGCTCGACGTCGGCGCCACCGGCGCCGCCGGGCATGTAGGCGAGCGTGCTGTTCCCTGACACCGTGAAGCCAGCCGCCCCGGTTGGCGCCATCGCCACGCTTTCGGCCAGGAGCACGGGATCCCCCCGCACTTCGAGCCGCGTCGGGTCGAACTGGACCGCGCGCAGCGTTCCGGCGGACGCGTAGAGGAGGTGGCCCATTTCGGTGTACTCCGCGTAGCTGCCGCCCCTCAACAGGACCTTCTTCGTGCCTGTCTCGAGATCGAGGACCGCCACCTGAGCCCTGTCGATCGATCCCTCTGGCAGAATGGTGAACAGCACGGCCCGGCCGCCCGGCAGGACCGAAGGAAACACGTGATCGAGCTCTCCCCGCTCGGGCCTGCTCAGCACTTTCGGCTCGCCGCCTGCGGCCGGAACGCTCATCAGACCGGTGGTGCCGTCGGAGTTGGCGAAAACGATCGTGTCGTTCGAGCCCCAGCTCGCGCCACGAGGAGTGCTGGAGTTACGAGCGATCGTCTGCGGCGGCCCCCCGAGCACGGGCACCTTCTTGATTTCAGTGCCTTGAAAGAACCCGACCCAGCGCCCGTCGGGCGAGAAGAACGGATGGCGGGCATTCGTCGCTCCACGCAGCGGCTGAGCCTCGAGCCGCCCGAGCTCGCGAACCATCAACTGCCGGCCCAACGCCGACACGTACACGATGCGCGCCCCGTCCGGCGAGATCACGATCTGACGATCCTGTGAGCTCGTAAGGAGCGGCTGCGCTGCCGGCGGCACGATCGCGAAGCGCATCACGGTGGGGGGGGGCGTGCGCCACGGCACGCCCACGGCGAGAACGACGCCGAGGGCCGTGGCAAGCGCGGCCGTCGCGGCCCACGGCACCCATCCGGTCCGCCGTCGGCCTTGGCGTTCCTCCGATGAGGGCTCCGGACTCGCTGACGTCGCCGTGACACGCGGGCTCTCGGAGACCCATCGCAGCTCGCGCAGCAGGTCGCGCGCGGTCTGCCAGCGGTCGTCGGGATCTTTGGCCAGGCACGTAGAGACGATGCGGTCGAGTTCCGGGGGCGCGGCGGCATTGAGCGATGAGATCGGTGGCGGCTCGTCCTTCAGGATTGCGCCCAGCAGGCTCGCACGCGATTTCCCTTCGAAGGCGAGGCGGCCGGTCATCATCTCGAAGAGCACCGCGCCAAACGCGAAGATGTCGGTCCGGGCATCCGATTCCAGGCCTTCGACCTGCTCGGGCGCCATGTACTGGAAGGTTCCAAGAATCGAGCCTTGCGCCGTCAGAGGGGGCATCGCCTTTGTGCCATCGACAGCGGGCGTTGTCGGCAGCATCGAAACGGACGTGCCCCCGACGACGGGGCTCGCGGATTTCGCCAGGCCGAAGTCGAGGAGCTTGGCCAGTGGCGCGGACGCCGCCGACCCCTGGCGCCCGCCTCGCCGCGTCTCGTGGGACGCGATTCTTCCGACCAGAAAAATGTTCCCGGGCTTCAAGTCTCTGTGCACGATGCCGGCGCGGTGCGCCTGATCGAGCGCGCTCGCGATCTGTGTGGCAACCGTCAACGCATCTGCAACAGGCAGCGGCGTCGCCTCGGCGCCCAGCCTGACAAGGCGCGACGCGAGCGTCTCGCCTTCCAGATACTCCAGCACGAGGTAGTCAACAACCTGGCCGCCGGCGTCGGAGTGGCCGACGTCGTAGAGCGTGCAGATGTTCGGATGATTCAGACTCGAGATGGCTCGAGCTTCGCGCTCGAAGCGCTGCTGAAGCCCAGGATCCGATCGGACGTGCTCGGGGAGTACCTTGATCGCGACCGTGCGGGCCAGGCGCGTGTCGAGCGCGCGATACACCTCGCCCATGCCACCGGCTCCCAGCGCTGAATGAATCTCGTAAGGCCCGAGCCGCGTGCCGATGGCGAGAGACATGAACGCGGGGATCATACCGCTGAAGCCGTGCAGGGGTTCGATCTACCGTTCGATCCGACGAAGGGCCGCATCGTCCGGCTGACGTCGCAGGGCGAATGGCGTGAACAGCGTCTACGAGGCTGGCAATCCCATGCGGCGCAGCAGCGCCGGGAATCGAGGGTCCGCCCGCAACGCGTCGAACATCGGCTCGGCGTTCAGCTCGTTGAACGGCCCCGCGCGCTTCTGAAGAGCACGATCCAGCCACTTGAACGCGTTGTCTCGCTCGCCCAGGCCCACGTACGCGAGCGCGATGTAGTACGCGGCCGACTCTCCCTGCGACAGCACCTCGGCGAGCATCCGTCGTGCCTCCTGTGTCCGGCCCATTCGTCCGTAGACATGCGCAAGGATGCCGATCTCCGGTCCTGCGATGTCGGACAGCGACAGGATTTTCTGTGACTCTGCGGCGGCTTCCGGATACATCTCCTTCCCGACATACGCCATCGTCAAGTACTCGTGAAGCTGCGCATAGCTGCGGTGCATCTCGAGCGCCTTCTGCCAGTGCGCGATCGCCGCATCGTACTGACGGGCCATGTAGAAGCACATCCCGATGTTGGCGTTGATGATCGGTGAGAGCGGATCGAGCTCCAGCGCGCGGCGCATCTCGGCTTCGCCGTCTTTGAATCGGCCGCTCAGTATCAGGTAGTACCCGTACCAGTGGCGCGCGGTCGCGTAGCCGGGGTTCAACTCGATCGCGCGCCGATAACCGCGCTCGGCCCCCACCCAATCGAGGTCGTAGTTCAAGGCGATGCGCGCCCGCGAGGTATGTCCGTCAGCGAGCAACTCGTCGACTTCCATCGCCTTCTCGGCGGCCGCAACGGCCCGCTCCCACGCGTTGTCTCCGGCCAGCGACCAGCCGTGCGAGCCGTACATCGCGTAGGAGTCCGCCAACCCGGAGTACGCGGGCGCGTACCCGGAATCGAGGCGAATCGCCTCGTCGAAGTGCGCGATGGCTTGCCGCATCGCCGGTTCCGATCGCTGGTTCCAGAAATAGCGGCCCCTCAAATAGGCTTCGTACACCTTCGGGTTCACCGGGATCGCTTCCGACAGGCGCGACCGCTCCCGCTCCGTCATCGTGACCGTCGTGCGGCTCGCGATGGCCCGCGCGATTTCGTTGTGCACCTCCAGTGCATTCTGCACGTCGCGCTCGTAGCTCTGCGCCCAGACCGTCCGATCGGTCGCCGCATGAATCAGCCTGAGATTGAAGCTCACGCGTCCCGCCGATCGATGCACCGTGCCTTCAACGATGGCATCGACGTTCAGCTCTCGCGCAATCTGCGGGACCGTCTTGCTGGTGCCCTTATACGACATAGCCGACGTGCCCGAGATCACACGCAGCCCGCTGATCTGACCGAGGTTCGTGATGAGCGCGTCGGTCATGCTCTCGCCCAGATAGTCCTCGATATCGCCTGAGAGGTCGCTGAACGGCAGGACGACGAGCGACTCGACCCGAACGGGAGCGTCGCTTCCCAAGCGCATCCCCGAGGCCCCGAACCACGCGAGGGCAATCACGATCACAAGCGTCGCGGCAATCCACGACGAGCGCAAACGCCAGCGGACGTGCTGCCCATAGCCCGCCGGTTTCGCGATTTCCTCGCGCACATCGGCGGCGAAGCGATAGCCACGGCGCGGCATGGTCTCGATGAAGGGCCTGCCGTCTGGACCGTCTCCCAACGTCCTGCGCAGCACGAAGATGGTCTGTGAGAGGTTGGCCTCCTCCACAAAGCTGTCCGGCCAGACAATCCGCATCAGTTCGGCTTTGTCGACGACCCGGTCGCGTCGCTCGATGAGGGCCAGGAGGACAGCGAACGCCTTTGGCGTCAGCGGGACCGGCTCGCCGTTTCGGAGCAGCCGGCGGGTTGGCGGCTCGAGCCGATAGGCGCCGAATTCGTACGCGCCGGTTTTGAGCTCCATTTGAACCCGTTTTGAAGCGGCTTTGAAGACTTCCAGGCCGGCCGCCGCCTAAGTTCACCGCGCTGCCCGACCCTACGGCTGCCGATTCTACCGTGCCGGCCGGGCGTTGGAGATTTGCGAATGCGATTCAAGGGCAAGCAGGCCTTCATTACGGGCAGTTCGCGGGGGATCGGACGAGGCATCGCCCTGAAGCTGGCGCAGGAAGGCGCCACGATTGGGGTTCACTACTTCCGGAACCACGAGGCGGCCGCCGACACCCTGGCGCAGGTGCGCGAGCTCGGCTCCGACGGTCTCATCGTTCAGGGTGACGTCTCGAAGGTTGACGACTTGCGAAGGATGTTCGCCGAAATCCGCGACACCTTCGAAACGCTCGACATCTTCGTCAGCAACGCGCGCGGCGAGCTCGCGACGTTCTATGAACCGCCGCTGGACCTCACGCTCGACCAGTGGACCACGGCATTCGACACGCAGGCGCGCGCCTTCTTCATCGGTGCGAAAGAAGCAGCGGCGCTGATGCCGCGCGGCGGCCGGATTCTCGCGATCACATTCGCGCCGGGCGCTCGAACCGGAAGCTGGCAGCCCTGGATCGCGATGGGATCGGCGAAGGCGGCTCTCGAAAGCACGTGCCGCTACTTCGCCGTCGCGCTCGCCTCGCGCGCGATCACCGTCAACGCCATCAGTCCAGGGCTCACAGAAGACAGCGTTGTGAACACGCTGCCCGAAGAGGCCGTACAGCTCGCGAGGGCATGGCACCAGCGCTGGACGCCAATGGGCCGGCTCGGCACGCCGGCCGACGTCGGCAACGTCGCCGCACTCCTGTGCTCCGACGAGGCCGCCTGGATCACGGGGCAGGTCGTCTGCGCCGACGGCGGCGCGTCGCTCATGGACACCGTACTCCCACTCGAACTGCAGCTGCCGCGGATGGTCGCGGTCTAGAGGAGATCACATGTATCGCTCACTTCCCCCCCTCCACCGTTGGTGTTTCGCGTTGCTCCTGATCCTTGGATGTGTGACGTACGGGCAGAGTACAGAAGCGCAGGCTCCCGCAAGGCCGCGCTATCGGATCATCGATCTGGGAACACTCGGAGGCACGTTCAGCAGAGCCTATGCACTGAACAACAAGGGACAAGTCGTCGGCGAGTCGCTGACTGCCGCTAATCTCGACGTCTACCCCTTCGTGTGGACTGGCGGCACCATGCGCGCCATTCCAGGGCTCGCCGGCAACGCAAGCGCGTCCGGCAGGTTAGAAGGAATCAACAACAATGGCAAAGCCGTTGGCACGTGGGATTCTGGCGCGGCTGGCGACCTCGGTTCACTGTTCGTGTACGACATCGTTTCGGGCGCGCTCTCGTTTCCGCTGGGCTTCGGCAGCAGCTTCGGACGGAACATCAACGATGGCGGCCAGATTCTGGCGGGCCGCTTTCCTCCCGGGGGTGGGATTATCGCCGACGTCATTCTGACCGGCTCGGGCGTGATCGATCTCAACGCACTCTATGGCGCTCAGTTCCAGGGAGAAGAGATCAACGCGATGGGTCACGTGATCGGCGTCCCTGGGGGACCGACTGCGACACCGGACTCATTGATCTATGCGAATGGTCGATTCACGTCCATCTTCGGTCCCATCGGCTTCATTGGCGTGGCTTTCAACGATGATCCGAGCCGCCCAGCCGGGGGATTCGTGCGGGAGCAGACGCAATTCTTCGGCATTCGCAGCCGCGCCGCAGCACGGCGCGCGAACGGAACGTATCAGAATTTTGGCTCCTTCAATGTCGGCGCCGATGCCATCGTCGTTGCTCTGAACAACCTCGGGCAAATGGTCGGCAACGAGCGCGGCTCCGGCATTCGCCTGCCATTCATCATTGAGAACGGCTCGATGAGGCCGCTGAGCTCGCTGCTGCCGCCCAACTCCGGCTGGACACTGCTCGAAGCCAATGACATCAACGATCGCGGCGAGATCGTCGGCATGGGCAGAATCAACGGGGAGGACCATGCCTACCTCTTGACGCCGCTCACATGTTCGTCGGCCGAGGACAGCGACGGCGACGGTGACGCCGACGACGACGGCGATGGGCTCTGCGATACCTGGGAGACACGCGGTGTCGATGGCGACGAAGACGGAAACGTCGATATCCTGCTGAACTCCAACCCGGAACGCAAGGATCTGTTCGTGGAGATCGACTACATGGTCGAGTTCGTCAACAATCCCCACGGCCACAGACCTCGGGCGCAAGCGCTTGTGGACGTCAGGGATGCATTTGCCAATGCGATGGTGGTGAACCCGGATCTCTCGTTTGGCGTGACGCTGCACCTGGACGTGGACGAACTCGTACCGGAGATCGAAACTATCCAATTCACGTCGAACGGCCCGGGCGTGATGGACGATTTCAACGACATCAAGCGCGGGAATCCGGCGGGCGCGTGCACGGGGTTCTTCGGCACGGCTGCCGAGCGCGCAGATCCCAACTGCGAGGCGATTCTGAAGGCGCGCGAGATGGTGGTCCGTTATGCCGTCTTCGGCCACAACCACACCAGCATTGGTTCGAGCGGCATCGCCGAAAGCGGCGCCAACGACTTCATGGTCACGTTGGGCGACTTCGATGACGACATGTTTCGCGCCAATGGCGGCTCTCCAGACCTGGACGAGGCGCGCGTCGTCGTGGAAGCTGGAACGTTCATGCACGAGTTCGGGCACACGCTGGGGTTGCGGCACGGCGGCGCCGACCATCTCAACTGCAAGCCGAACTATCTCAGCGTGATGAACTATTCCTTCCAGTTCCGCGATCTCGTCGTGAGCCGTCCGCTCGACTACTCCTTTCCGCAGTTGCCGACGCTCGACGAAACGCAGCTGGACGAGACGGTAGCCTTCGGAATCGGCGGCTCGCACACGACGGTGTTCGGCGCGCCGCCGGACGGCACGCCGACACTCGGCGATACCAGCCTGCCGATTGATTGGAACGCGGATGGCGCGGCAGACTCTGCCGTCAGCGCCGACATCAACTACATTCCCGACGGCGGCTGTTCGCGGAGCGAGATGACCTTCCTGACCGGCTTCGACGACTGGAGCAACATTCAGTACAACTTCCGTCACTCGCCGGACTTCGCTGACGGCTCCTTCCGCGGCACGGTCGGCAACGAACCCGAACGCACCGGGCCCCAGGGACTGCTTGCGGCCCAATCCTTCGACTTCGACGGCGACGGGGTCACGAACTTCCCGGACAACTGCCCGGCCATCCCCAACCCCACCCAACTGGACACCAACGGCAACGGCGTCGGCGATGCGTGCGACACGAGCACGCCGGCCGACACACAGCCCCCGGTCACGACCGCGACGCTGACGCCCGAGCCGAATGCCGCGGGATGGCTGTCGATTCAGCAGGCGCAGGTCGCCTTGAACGCGATCGACGACACGTCCGGGGTCCGCGAGATCGTGTATCGCCTGACCGGTGCGACGGTGCTTGCGTCCACGGCGATCCCCGGAACAGCGGCGATGGTGCCGATCGTCGCCGAAGGTGAGACGATCGTCCGCTACTTCGCCGTGGACAACGCCGGC
>DASTDQ010000141.1:0-2622 GCA_035710305.1 Vicinamibacterales bacterium
CCCGTGATGCGCACCAGCGCGCCGTAGCTCAGCCGAAAGACGGTGTGCGGATGGCCGGCCGCGGCCCAGAGCTCCGGATAGGCGGCCAGGCTTTTCTCGACGAACGTGCGCGCGAGGCCATGGCCGACCGGCGCCACGCCGCCGATCGCAAACCCCGTACGGCGGCGGACGAAGTCCGCGTCCGCCTTGCCGACCGGCTCGCCCACCAGCGCGGCGAGCCGCGCCACATCGACGCGCTTCGCGCCCGACGACATGACGAGCAGCGCGGCATCGCTTGCTTCGGCATGAAACACCAGGGAGTTCGCGATCTGGCCGATCTCACAGCCGAGATAGTCGGCGGCGGCGCGTGCGGTGCGCGCCGCGCCGGGCAGCTCGACGATCGTGTCAGCGAGTCCGGCGCGCGACAGCGCTTCGCGCACGCGTTCGACGCTCGGGGAGATGAGAACGGCGGAGGACATGCGCGGAACGCGCCGATTATACAATCGGGCGATGGAGCTCGCGGCGTGGTTCTGGGATCTGGTGGTGCATCTCGACGTGCATCTCGCGGAGTTCGTCAGAGAGCATGGCGCATGGGTGTACCTGCTGCTCTTCGTGATCGTTTTCTGCGAGACCGGCCTCGTCGTCACCCCTTTCCTGCCGGGCGATTCGCTGCTCTTCGTCACCGGCGCGGTCGCCGCGGCGGGCGGCATGGACATCGCCGCGGTGATGGCGACACTGATCGCCGCCGCGCTCTGCGGCGACAACGTCAACTACTGGATCGGCCGCTGGCTCGGGCCGCGCGTCTTCCATTTCGAGCGCTCGCGCTGGTTCAACCCTGCGCACCTGCAACGCGCCCACGCCTTCTACGAGCGCCACGGCGGCAAGACGATCATCCTCGCGCGCTTCGTGCCGATCGTGCGCACCTACGTCCCGTTCGTCGCCGGCGTCGGCACCATGCCGTATCTGCGCTACCTCGCCTTCTGCGTCCTCGGCGCGGTAATCTGGGTCGTCTCGCTCTGCCTCGCCGGTTACTGGTTCGGCAACCAGCCGATCGTCAAGAACAACCTCACCGCCGTCATCCTCATCATCGTGGCGATTTCCGTTTTGCCCGGCTTTTTCGCCTGGCTGCGCTCCCGCCGCCCCGCGCGCGTTCCGCCTCCCGTCTAACTAACTCGCCGGCACCGTCAGCTTCTCGGGCTCTTCACAAAGCGGAGAAGACGACGCAGGCCCTTGGCCTTATGATGCCGCCGTGGCCCCGACTGCGGAAGGGTGAGTTGTCGAATGATTAGCCGGCGAGTATTGCTGATTTGTATTGGCCTCCTCGCCGTATCGCTCGAAGCTGGCGCGCAGCCGCCAAAGGTGCTGCATCGCGTTGGCGTTCTCGCACAGGACATGCAACCCGGTCTGCTGGAGACGTTTCGGGAAGAGCTGCGGCGGCTCGGGTACGTTGAGGGGAAGAGCGTCGTCATCGATGTGCGGAATGCAGAAGGCAGAAGCGATCGTCTTCCGCCCCTCGTGAACGATCTGCTTCGCCTCAAAGTCGAAGTCATTGTGGCCGTGAATACGCCGGCCGCCAAGGCTGCCCAGACGGCGACCAAGACCGTCCCCATTGTCATCATGCGGGTCGCCGATCCCGTGAAGGCGGGCCTGGTTCAGAGTCTTGCGCATCCCGGGGCGAACGTGACCGGATTGAGCTTCATGCCCGATGTGCTCGGCGCCAAAGCGATCGAGGCACTCCGTCAGACACTCCCCACCCTTTCTCGCGTAGCCGCATTTTATAAAGCCGACAACCCAGGTGCACTCCTCGTCGTGACCGAGACGGAACGTCGGAGTGCCGAGCTCGGAGTCCAGTTCGAACGTCTTCCGATTCGAGATCAGAGTGATTTTCCGGACGCGTTTGCGGCGGCCGTCCGTGCCGGCTCTCAGGCGGTCTTCGTGATGGACGACGGGGCGATGACGAAACTGCGCGGACCATTCCTGAAACACGCTGCACACCGCTCGCTGGCAGTTGTCTCCATCTACAAGGACTTTGCAGAGGCTGGTGGCCTCTTCGCATATGGGCCCGATCTCGGCCACGTCTACCGGCGCGCGGCGCACTACGTAGATCGCATCCTCAAGGGTATGAAACCGAGTGAACTGCCAGTGGAGCAGCCGGACGCGTTCCATTTCGTCGTCAACCTGAAGACTGCCAAGGCCCTCGGGCTGACGATCCCACCCGCTCTTCTGTTGCGGGCGGACCGGGTGATCGAATAAGCCGATTTAGTTGACATCTCCGCCTAACAGGCCGGAGCGCGGCTGCGTTATCGGCTAACGGACAGGGCGGCCTGACGGACGAGCGGTCGCCGCGCGCTCGGTCCCTGCGGCCGCGGCGGGTGCTTGGCGACGTACTCGCGAATGCCGTCGAGGATCGCGCGCGCGAGCTTATCCTGGTAGGCCTCGTCGTTGAGCCGGCGCTCTTCCTCGGGGTTGGAGATGAAAGCTGTCTCGACGAGGATGGAGGGCACGTCGTGCGCGGTGAGCACGGCGAAGCTCGCCTGCTCGACGTTCGGCTTGTGCAGGTCGTTCACGGCGCCGAGGCGCCTTAACACCGAGTTGCCCAGGCGCAGGCTGTGGTCGATGGTCGCGGTCTGCGATAGGTCGACG
>DASTDQ010000142.1:0-58673 GCA_035710305.1 Vicinamibacterales bacterium
CGAACCTCCCGCCGGAGATTCTACGCTTATAGCCGTGCTTGAAGTAGACCGTTTCCCCTTATGTTCGCCATGTTCCACGTGGAACAGCGCTTGACGTGAGAGCCAATGAGCCCTAGATTCATCCAGGGAGCACACCGCAAGGTGGGAGACAAATCTAAGATTAGTTCATATGACAGAATCACCGCCGACTAGCGCATTTGGCGCCCGAATCGTAGCGATCGCCAATCAGAAGGGTGGCGTGGGCAAGACAACGACGGCCATCAACCTGGCTACTTCGCTTGCCTTGGCGGGCAGACGGGTGCTGCTGGTCGATGTTGATCCACAGGGAAATCTGACCAGCGGCATCGGCTTCAAGTCTCAACGATCCGATGGAGGCACTGTCTACGAGGCGCTTCTCGCCGGCGGTCCCCCGGAGTCGTTTGTGCTTCCCACGCGTATCCCGAACCTCTCGCTCATACCCTCCGACCGAAACCTCACCGGAGCGGAGATCGAGATGGTGGCCCTTCCGGAGCGGGAACACCGGCTCAAGCGCCTTTTGCACCCCTTGCGAGATCGCTTCGATCATCTCTTCGTCGACTGCCCGCCGTCGCTAGGCCTGCTGACGCTGAACGCGCTCGTCGCCGCAGACGCGGTCCTGATTCCACTTCATTGCGAGTACTTCGCCCTGGAAGGACTCGCAGACCTGGTCGGAACGATGAGGCGTGTTCGCGGTGGATTGAACCCCTCGCTCGACATCGAGGGCGTTCTCCTGACCATGTACGACGACAGAACCAACCTCGGTCAACTGGTAGCGCGTGACGTGCGTGAGTTTTTCAAGGAAAAGGTTTTCAACACGATCATCCCTCGCAACGTGAAACTGGGCGAGGCGCCCAGCCATGGCATGCCCGGCGTCCTCTACGATGCCAAGTCACGAGGCGCCGCTGCGTACGCGGCGCTTGCCCGGGAAGTGCTCGCCCGCTACGCCGCCGCCTGAAGGAGAACACAGTCATGCTCGAACGCCGCCCCGCTCTGGGAAAGGGTCTCAGCGCGCTGATCCCGGATGTGCCGGAGCCGATCCGAACAGGTTCGCTCGAAGTCGACATCGATCTTCTGTCCCCCAACGAGCAGCAGCCGCGGCTCCACATGGACGACGCCAGGCTGGAAGAACTGACGCAGTCGATCAAGTCCAACGGCATCATTCAGCCGATCCTCGTACGACGCGACGGGCAGGGGTATCGGATTATCGCCGGCGAGAGGCGCTGGCGCGCCGCGCAGCGAGCGGGACTGCATAAAGTGCCCGTTGTCGTGCGCGAGGTGACCCAGGGCGACAAGCAGGCGCTCGAGCTCGCCCTTGTCGAGAATCTCCAGCGCGAGAACCTGAATCCCGTGGATGAAGCGCTCGCGTATCAGCGCCTGGCAAACGAGTTCGCCATGACCCAGGAGCAAATCGCGGCTGCAGTCGGGAAGGATCGCAGTTCCGTCGCCAATTTCATGCGACTGCTCAAACTCCCGGATGAAGTACGTGGAGACTTGTCGGCCGGCGCTCTTTCCACGGGCCACGCGCGCGCCCTGCTGGCGCTTCCCGATGCGGCGACACAGAGGCAGACCGCCAGAGAGGTTGTTTCGCGGGCACTGTCGGTCCGCGAGACGGAGGCACTCGTCAAGAAGCTCCTCGCTCAAAGCACATCGAGACAGGAACCTGCAGCAGCCGCACGCACGAAAGACGTGCACACTCGGGCTGCCGAAGATCGGCTGCGGTTTGCGCTCGGAACAAAGGTCCAGATCGTTCGTCGGCGACAAGGTGGCAGGATCGAGATCGAGTTCACGTCGGAGAACGAATTGAACCGCCTGTTCGAACGGTTCACCGCGCAGCGCTGACCTGGCTGAGAGTCGCGACGGATTGCGAGTCTGTGAGAGTCCCGAGCCGGAGATCGCTGTCGTTCGAGGAGGCGCGCGCGTTTTCGAAGGACGTGCGGAAGCGTGGCGGGATCGTGGTGTTCACCAACGGAGCGTTCGACGTGTTGCACCCCGGGCACATTCACAGCCTGAAGGAGGCCCGAGGGCTGGGAGACGCGCTCGTCGTTGGCGTGAATTCCGACCGTTCCGTCCGCGCGAACAAGGGGCCCGACCGACCGATCAACCGCGCCGAGGCCCGAGCCACGGTGCTGCTGGGACTGCTCTTTGTGGACGCGGTGGTCGTGTTCGACGAAGACACTCCGCTCGATCTCATCGCTCGGATCGAGCCCGACGTTCTCGTCAAGGGTGCCGACTGGAGCGCTGACAACATCGTCGGACGCGACCTCGTGGAAGCACGGGGCGGCCGCGTGGTTCGCCTCGATCTGACTCCAGGTTTTTCAAGCACGAGCCTGATCCAGAGGACCAGAGGGAAGTAGGTCCGGGGCCACATGGCGACCACGACACCCTCGCTGACACTGCGCTCGATCCTGGGCCGTGCCGTCTCGCAGGCCAGGCTCGACCAGGGCGCGCCGGTTCTCGCCGGCCTGACAGCCTCGGCAAAGGCTCTGGCCGCGGCGGGGCTGGCGCGGAGCCGCGGAGGAGTGACGCTGGTCGTCGTCCCAACGGAGGCCGACGTCGAGCGATTCATCGCCGACCTCCGCTTCTTCTACGCCGGCCTCGAGGCCGCTTCCGATGCGGCCCTTGACCACGCCATCCTGCCCCTGCCCGCCATCCAGGTCGATCCGTATCGGGGAATGACGCCACACTTCCGCGTCGCGGCGGGGCGGGCGCGCGCTCTGCACGCGGCGGCAGCCGGCACGGCACGGGTGATCGTCGCGTCCTCGGCCGCGTTGTTGCCACGCGTCAGTTCTCCCGCACGTCTGCTGGCCACGTCAGTCGAACTCCGCGTAGGCAGCGAGTGTGAGCCTCAGCGCCTGGCGGATCTGCTGATCGAGGGCGGATTCACGAGAGAGGATCCCGTCGACGAACATGGCGCATTCGCCCTTCGCGGCGGCATCGTGGATGTCTTTCCGACAGCCGACGCCGAACCGGTGCGCATCGAGTTCGTCGGCGACATGGTCGAGACGCTGCGGCGATTCGATCCGTCGACGCAGCGATCGACTGGTGCGATCGATCTGGTCCAGATCGTTCCGGCGCGGGAGCGGTTCGACGACGACGAGCCGACGTCTGTGATGGAATTCCTCGCTTCCTCGCCGGCGGGCCTGAACCTGATCGTCTCGGAGTACGAGGAGGTTCGGCAGCAGGCGCTGAAGCTTCGCGAACAACTGCAGCGCAGCTACGAGGAGACGTCCGCACGAGGCCGCCCGGCGGCGGTTCCTCCGGCGCTTGCCTTCACCGATTGGGAGGATCTCGCGGCACGAACGGCAAAGGCTCTCCGCCTCGAAGAACTGACCATCGCAGACGATGCCGCAGCGCGCCACGTGTCGTGTCAGCCGGCGATCGAGTTTCGAGGTCGTATCGGAGACTGGGCCGCGGACATCAAGCGCGCCAGGGAGAGCGGTGCAACGGTTCTCGTCGTAGCTGACAGCCCCGGAAAGGCCGAACGCAGCGCCGAGATTCTCCGCGACTACGACATCATCGCCGTGCCACTCGACCGGGCGGAGGAGGCACACGCCGGGGCCGTTCTGATCGCCATCGGAGCGCTGTCGAAGGGGTTTCGACTGGAGGACGCCGACCTCCAGATCTACTCGGAAGCAGATGTCTTCGAGGAAGAGAGGAGGATCACCGAGGGGCGGCGAAGCCTCTCGAAAACGTTTCTTTCAGACCTGCGCGACCTGAAGGTGGGCGATCTCGTCGTTCACGTCGATCATGGCATCGGAGAATTCGTCGGGCTCAAGCAGCTCGCGACGGGCAGTCGTTCGACGCCGGCAACGGGAGCAGACCTCCAGGAATTCCTCGAGCTCCGATATCACGGGGACGACAAGCTGTTTGTTCCCGTCGAGCGCCTTGACCTCATCCAGAAGTACACCGGTGGCTCCCGGCCCGCTCTGGATCGACTGGGCGGAACCACCTGGGAAAAGGCCAAGACGCGAGTCAAGAAGGCCATGCGGGACATGGCCGAAGAGCTCCTCAAGCTGTACGCGCAACGCAAGGCCATGCCGGGGCACGCCTTCGCCGCCGACACGCATTGGCAGGAGGAATTCGAAGGCGCATTTCCGTACGAACCCACGCCCGACCAGGCGACCGCCATCGCGGACGTCAAGCGCGACATGGAAACGGCAACGCCCATGGATCGTCTGTTGTGCGGCGATGTCGGCTACGGCAAGACCGAAGTGGCCATGCGTGCCGCCTTCAAAGCCGTGATGGATGGAAAGCAGGTCGCCTTCCTCGCACCGACGACGGTCCTGGCGTTTCAGCACCTGAAAACGCTGCGCGATCGATTTGCGGCGTTTCCCGTCACCATCGACATGGTCAGCCGGTTTCGGACCCGGCAGGAAATCAAAGAGGTCGTCGGGCGTGTCGCCGAAGGCAAGGTCGACATCATTGTCGGGACGCACCGGTTGTTGTCCAAGGACGTGCAATTCAAGGACCTCGGCCTTCTCGTTGTCGACGAGGAGCAGCGCTTTGGCGTCGTCCACAAGGAACGCATCAAGCAGATGCGCAAGCGCGTCGACGTGTTGACGATGACGGCCACGCCGATTCCGAGGACGTTGAACATGTCGCTCGTCGGCATCCGCGACATGTCGATCATCGAGACGCCGCCGAAGGACCGGCTGTCGATCCAGACGAACGTCGTGAAGTTCGACGCCGCCGTTATCGAGCGGGCGATTCGCAACGAGATCGCGCGGGGAGGCCAGGTCTACTTCGTCCACAACCGCGTCGAGTCGATTTTCTCGATTGGCAACCTGGTGCAGCGGCTCGTGCCGGAAGCGCGAATCGCGATCGGTCACGGGCAGATGGGGGAAGAAGAACTGGAACGGGCCATGCTGACGTTCGTCGATCGACGCTGCGACATCCTGCTGGCGACGACGATCGTCGAAAACGGGCTCGACATTCCGAACGCGAACACCATCATCATCAATCGCGCGGACCGGTACGGGCTCGCGCAGCTGTACCAACTTCGAGGGCGAGTCGGCCGATCGGATCGCGCCGCGTATGCATACCTCTTGATCCCCCCGCCGGAGTCGCTGTCTCCCGTCGCGCGCAAGCGGCTCGCGGCAATCAGGGAGTTCAGCGACCTCGGGAGCGGGTTCCGAGTCGCAGCGCTCGACCTGGAGATTCGCGGCGCCGGCAATCTTCTCGGGGGGGAGCAGAGCGGTCACATCGACGCGGTCGGCTTCGAGATGTACGTGAAGCTGCTCGAAGAGGCGATCCGTCAGCTTCGGGGCGAGGAGCTCGAGGAAGAGGCCCGGGCCACCGTCAACCTGCGCATCGACTTGAGGATCGACGACAGTTATATCCCCGATATGAACCAGCGGCTGATGGTCTATCGAAAGGTGGCATCGGCCAGGACGGAACCCGAGGTGAATTCCTTGCTGGAGGAGCTCCGGGATCGCTACGGGGCCCCGCCCGAGTCAGTGCTCAACCTCGCCGAGTACGGACGGACCAGAATCATGGCGGACCGGCTCGAGGTCGATTCAATCGACCGGGAGGGCCGCATGATCGTCATTAGATTCAGGCCCAATGCCCGACTCGATGGACTGCATCTCGTAAAGGTCGTGAGCGGCTGGCCGGGCGCCACCCTGGTGCCTCCCGTGTCCGTCACGCTGGATCTCGAGGCTGCGCCCGAACCGTCCGCCGAGGCTCGCCGGGCGGGGCCGAAGAGGGGCGACACCAGTCGAGGTCGTAGTCATGCGGCGCAGGGCAGCTGGTGGACCGCCCGCGCGTTGGCTGGTGAAGTGAAAGCGGGGTTCAACAAGGCCGAAGTGCTGCGCGTGCCCGAGCGCAGCCCGAGGGCCGAAGACGGTTTGTTCTCGCGCCTCCTGTCGCTGCTTCAGGCGCTCGACGCCGGGTGAGGCTTCCGGAGGCGGTCGATGTCATATAAAATGTTGATGTTCAAGGAATTGTGATGTTCAAGCGAACTGTCGTCGCGATGGCAATGGCGGCATGTGCCGCGTCTGCAACGGTCGGCGCCGAAATCCTCGAGCAGGTACTTGTCAGAGTAAACGGCGAAATCATCACCAAGACAGAGTTCGAGGCTCGCCAGGTCGCCGCGCTTGGAAACCGGCCGGAACTGGCCGGCGCCGGGCCGTCGAGTCCCGAATTGCGGAAAGCAGTCGCCGAGCTCACCCCCGATCTGATCCTGTCCGCTGTCGACGATCTGCTCCTGGTCCAGCGGGGCCGGGAGTCGGGATATGCCCTCGGCGATCAACAGTTCACGCAGATTCTCGAGAACATCAAGACGACAAACGACCTCCAGGACGACGCCAAGTTCCGGGAAGCGCTCCGGCAGGAAGGCCTGACGCTCGCCGACCTTCGACGCAACCTCGAGCGCCAGATGCTCATCTCGCAGGTTCAGCGCGTCGAGATTCTCGACAAGATCAGCCTCACTGACGAAGAAGCGAGAGCGTATTACGAGTCGCACCTGAAGGAGTTCACGGCGCCTGCAGAGGTCACGCTGCGCGAGATCCTGTTCGAAGTCGCCAACACGAGCCGCGGTTTCAACGTGGCTGAAGACGACGCAATCCGGGCGCGCGCTGCGGAAGTCCGGAAACGCCTGATCGGCGGCGAGCCTTTTCCGCGTCTTGCGGGTGAGTACTCGGCGTCCGGATCGAAAGCGAACGGCGGTCTCGTCGGCCCCTTGAATGTCGAGGAGCTGTCCTCAAACCTCCGCGACCTGCTGGCCGGCATGCAGGTGGGTGATCTCACCGAACCGCTCCGGACGGCGCGCGGGTACCAGCTGATCAAGCTCGAGTCTCGAACCGACGCGAGGGTGCGGTCCTTCGAGGCCGCGCGCGGTGATATCGGCAACAAGCTCGGCGAGCAGAAGCTGCGAGTCGAACGCGAAAAGTACTTGGATCGGTTGCGGGAGCAAGCCACGATCGTCTGGCGGAACGCGGAGCTGAAGAAGGCCTATGAGACCGCGCTCAGCCGCCGACAAGCCGCGAACACTCAGGCGGCTGCGGCCGCGCCGGCGAACTGAGGTCGGCCGAGACCGTCGATGAGCCAGAAGTCGACCCAGTCTGTGACGGAGATCGGTCCCTGGCGCGACGACGGGGAGAACTGGTTCGCATTGTGGATTCGGTCGCGGCACGAACAGGTTGTGCGCGAGCAGCTCGAACAGAAGCGAATCGAGACGTTCCTGCCCACCGTCACTCGTTGGAGCCGGTGGAAGGATCGCAAGAAAAAGATCGACTGGCCCCTGTTCCCGGGGTACTGCTTCGCGCGGTTCGATCCCCGCGACCGATTGCCGGTGCTGAAGTGCACTGGCGTCGTCAACATTGTGTCGTTCGAAGGCGAACCGGCACCAATTCCGCAGCTGGAGATCGAAGGCATACGACGGCTCGTGCAGAGCGATCTGGCGTACGATCCGTGCCCCATGATTCGGGAGGGCATGATGGTCGAAGTCGTTCACGGTCCCTTGACCGGCGTCGTGGGCCGGCTCGTCCGAAAGAACGACAAAGCGCGGCTGGTGCTCTCTGTCGATCTCATCGGTCAGGCGGTGAGCGTCGAAGTTGATGCCGCCGACGTCCGGCCGTACTGACAGCTCGTGAAGATCGGCTCCATCGAATTCCCATCGCCGCTGGTCGTGGCACCAATGGCCGGCATGACAGACACGGCTTTCCGCCGCCTCGTCAAGAGGCAGGGCGGCTGCGGTCTGGTGGTCACGGAGATGGTGTCGTCGGAGGGCCTGGTGCGGGGAATCGACCGCACGCTCGAGTACGCGGAATACACCGAGGAAGAGCGTCCTGTCGCCCTCCAGATTTTTGGCGGGAATCCTCACACGATGGCTGAAGCCGCCCGCATCGTCGAAGGCATGGGTGCCGATGTCGTCGACATCAACATGGGGTGCCCGGTAAAGAAGATTGCCAAGCACAATGCGGGCTGCAGCCTGATGCGGGAACCCGAACACGCCGCGCGAATCGTGTCGGCGATGACAACGGCGGTGAGCATACCCGTCACCGTAAAGATGCGTGCGGGATGGAGCGACGACGAGCGCAACGCGCCGACACTGGCCAGGATGGTTCAGGACGCCGGCGCTGCAGCCGTGACGATTCACGGGCGGACGGCCGAGCAGTCATACAGCGGCCTGGCTGACTGGGACCTGGTCAGCCGTGTCGCCGCCGACTTGAAGATTCCCGTGCTGGGAAGCGGCGATTGCCTGGAGCCCGAGCAGATTGTGTCCCGACTGCAGGCGGGGGTCGCCGGAGTGCTCGTCGGACGCGGCGTGCTTCGTAACCCCTGGATTCTTGCGCAGTCGTCCGACATCAGAGCCGGACGCGATCCGCGGGCGGTCACGATGGAAGACCGCGGCCGGTTTCTGCTCGATTACATCGATCTGCTGATCGACCAGCGAGAGAACGAGGCCAGAGGGTTCCGTCACACGGCCCCGGGCCCGCTGCCGGACGCGGCTCCTGCGTCGGGACGCGAGCGCTGGGTCATCAACAAGATTCGCGCGTTGTGTGCGTGGTACTCGAAGGGGCTCGATGCCGGCTCGCATCTCCGCGTGCGAGTCAACAGCGTCGATCGGGTGGCCGAGCTGCGCAGGGCTATCGAGGAATACTTCCTGGCGAACACATCGGTGGCGCCGGCCTAGGAACACGCGGCGAATGGATTCCGACGTCTCACGGCAGCTGCGCCAGATCGCCGAAGGTCTCCGGGCGATCAGCGAAGGGTCTTATGCCGCGCAGGTGGAACGGGCACTCGACATTCTCGAGACCGCGTTTCGTGCCGGCGGGACCCTGCTGGTCTTTGGCAACGGCGGATCTGCTGCCGACGCCGAGCACCTATGCGCGGAATTGGTCGGTCGCTTCTCGGCCGACCGCCGCCCGTTGCCGGCGATCGCGTTGACGACCAATCAGGCGTTCCTGACGGCGTGGAGCAACGACCGGCAATTCGATGACGTCTTCGCCCGTCAAATCGAGGGCGTTGGACGACCCGGCGACGTGGCGTGGGGCATTTCGACGAGCGGTAATTCCCCGAACGTCGTCAACGGCCTCCGCCGGGCCCGCGAGCTGGGGCTGAGGACGCTGGGACTGTCGGGAGCCACCGGCGGGCCCATGGCCGAGTGGTGCGATGCCCTCATGGCGGTTCCACTCGACCAGACGCCGCGGATTCAGGAAGCGCACCTCGTCACATACCACACGATTTGCGGCGAGCTCGAGCGCCGGCTGTTCACCCGGGGCTGAGCGTGTCGGGCGGCTAGTGGGCCCTGCGGCGAGCCAGCGAGCGGACGAGCGAGACCATCTGGCCGCGGTCGCTTGCTTGAGCGACCGCTTCGCGCAGTGCGACGTGGCGTCGCGCGACGGCCCGCGCGAGGGATTCGTCAACAGAACGCATCCCGGGTCCGCCGTCCTGTTGCATGCGCGCGAGCCTGTCGAAGTCGCCTGCCTCCAGCGCCCCGCACACCGCGCTGGTCGCCAGCACGACGTCCTGAACCAGCGTCCGTCCTCCGCCGATGCGACGAAGGCTGCGATAGCCGATTGCGGCTCTGAACGAGGCGGCCATTGCGCGGCGAACATGAACGTCGGAACCGGACAGCATGCGCAACGCATCCACCGTGGTCGATGCGACGACGCCGACGATGACCAGCCGCCCGCCCGCCGCCGCCAGGACGGCTGACTGAAGCGCCTGTTCGGACTGGAGCCCGGTCACGAGAAGGATATCGGGAGCTTCCTGTGAGGCGCGGCGGATGGCGGCAGCGAAGTCTTTCTCGCTTCCGCTGATCGTTCGCCGGCTCACGAACACGCCTGCGATGTCCTCGAGAGAGCGGCTGCGGCGCTGAAGCGAGATCAGGTACCCGCCGCGGTCGCGACTGCTCCAATCAGCCACGGCTGCCGCCAGCATCTCGACATCGGTCTCGTTCCCCGCCGCCACGACCACGAGACCCTGCGCCTCGCAGGCCAGGCGGATCTGACGCGGGATGTGCTTGTGCAAGAGGCGCAGCGACGTTGTCGGTCTGAGCTGAACGACGAGCCCCGTGCCGTCCAGGTCGCTGAAGACGCGGCAGCTGACGTAGCCGAACTCCTCGTCTTCGCGGACCCACTCACCGTCCGGGCGCGGCTGCCATCGGCCGTCGCCGCCACGAGAGAAGATGTTTGCGACCTCGTCCACCACCGACGCATCGACGATCTCGTCGCTGACGGGCTGAATGCGATCGTCGATTCGGGCCGCAGCATTCGAACCGGCGCGGAGAAACATCATGCTCGCGCCGAGATCGGCTGCCTGGCGAATCCACGCGGCAAGGTCCCGCGGCGGTTCAGGGCGGGACCGCGACTGTCGAACAGGTTCCGGGGTGTAAGACGGAGCGGGTCGCTCTATGTGCCTGACAGGTTCCGGCGGCGCGAACGGCCTTGCGTCGAAGCGCACCTCAGGCGCCGGTGCGACTGCGATCGGAGGCGCGGCGACAGCTTCGGGTTCGGCAGGCACGAAGACCGGCGGATGTTCGACGACCGGAATCGCTGGTGCGGGTTCCAGAACAGAAGCCGCGTTGTCAGGAAGCGAGACGATCAACTCGATCGAAAAATCGTCCCCGACGCGCTCGGCTCGGGCAGTGAGCGGATGGGGAAAAGACTCCGAATGCACCGGTTCGCTGACCACGCCGTTGGCACTCAGTTCCTGACGACCGGCACCAGACAGAATCTGTTCCGCCAGCGCTTCGACAGCGTTGATAGAGAGGACCGCAGAGGCGACGTCCTGGCGGCGCGCACCGGCGAGTACGTGCGGGCGTTCCCCCGCTCTCATCACGAGGCGTTCACCACCTGCGCGTTCGAGTGCTGCGCAGAGCGACGGCATCAGGCTCATAGGTCAGCGTCCTGCAGAGTAAGCGTGTCTTCGAATTGCAGCGCCGCCCGAAAAACCGGAGTCGGCGCGACCGCATGCATCGACGAACGTATGACCGTTGCGCGGAGAACCTTGCGCACCCCGCCGTAGCGAAGGAAGACGTCCACGGTTCGACCCGGACACAGTCTCTGACTCGTTTCGGCCAGAAGACCGGTAGACGATAGATTCACGAGCCGCATCGGAAAACCGGCGACGGCCAGCCGTATCTCGACTTTGAACTGATGTGGTTCGCGCCGTGGGGCGCCGCGTCGTTCCTTGCGCTGAGGCGGAGGTTCCGGAACCGGATCCGGCTTTGCCTCTGCGGGGGACTGAGCTTTGGCCGCGGCAGGGCTCTGCCAGGACGCCTCCAGACCGGCGAAAAGGTCGTCCAGAGACGCCTTCTCGGGAAGCTTGACGACCATCTCGTCGTCGGAATCAGAGCCCGGATCGCTCATGACCGCACAAAGTGCAACCTGGCTGCCGGCCCCTCGAGACGTTTCTTGCGCAGGGCGATGTCAGAGTTGCATTAGAATTCACAGTAATTCCCTTGAGTAACGACCTATCATAGGCGAACGATGACTGAGTCGTCCTCCCAATCCTTGAAGTTCCGGATGACTCGCGGACGAGAGGGGAGAGGCCGTCAATGGCGAAGATCCTAGTCGTCGAAGACGACGATGCGACGCGGGCCGGCTACCGGGAACTCCTGAGCCGGGCAGGGCATGAGGTTGTCGCCACGGCTACCTACCAGGAAGGGCGGCACGCCGTCGCTACCGAGAGCCCAGACCTCGTGATCGCGGACTTGCGGCTGGGTGGATTCAACGGACTCCAGTTATTGCTGCTCAGCCCGCAGCCGATCCCGACGATCATCGTGACCGGGTTTCATGATCAGGTTCTCGAGGCTGAGGCCAGGCGCGCGGGGGCCGATTACGTCGTCAAACCTGTCTCCCCCTCCAACCTCATGACCCTGGTCCGCGAAAGGCTCGAGAGTCAGGCTGCATCTGGACGCTGACAAATCTGCGCGCGGGAACCCGCTACCCTGAGCGCCACGGGAGAGTTCGCTTCCACGCGACATCGAGAACGATGACGCCTCCAAGCGTTAGTCACCCGGAACGCAACCTTTCTCCGTCTCAAACGCGCCAATCCCCTTTCGTTTGCGGCCTTCTTGGGCCAATCTTGTGCTCTTACTGGCGACTGGCTTGCAGGAGTCGAACGGCCACTTCCCAGCGCTGAATGTCGAGCATCAAGAGTCAGTTACCGGTCGCACAGGAACCGACCCTCTTCGAGGGAGCGGTCCGTGACCGCTCGTGGGAATGGCTGCTCGAACTGCGCCGCCGGCTCAAGGTCGAACTGCTGTTGGTGGATGGACGCTGTTCGGTACTGCTGCCCGCGCGGGATCAGGCGGCCCGCCTTCAGGGTCTGCTCGAACAAACTGAACCGGTCCTGGTGTCTGCCATCAACGCGACGCTGCGCAGCAGGACAGCCCACGTCGTGGAGCTTGGCGGGCTTCAGGCAGTCTGCCTGGCGATATCACGTGATCGGGGAGACGCCGGGGCACTACTCGTCGGCAGGACCGTTCCGCCGGGGCAGGACCCACGGGCCTCCCGCGATCAGCTCCAACTGGTTACCTCGTGGTTGGCCACGGCCGTCGAGGCGCACCTTCTCAGCCCGCCGTCGCTTCTTTCGAGTGGCTTGAGTCGAGTCGCTCCCCTGGCCCAGGTGTTCGGCCAGTGCGCGGAACACGAATCCGATCGCGAGCTCGTTCGACTGTTTGGCGAGGCGGTCGCCGTCTGGCACGACATCGAAGTTTGCGGGTACGTGGAGACGTCCAATGGCGGCTTCGCCAGAGATGTGACACTGCCCGGCGCGAACAAGGGCGAAAGGCCCCTGTCGATTTCCGCCGAGGAGTTGCCCGAGGCGACCGAACTCACGCGACTTCCTCACGGGCATCTCGACCGATTCGGACTCCCGGTGAGTTGCGACGTTTACGTGAGCCGGTTGGCCCGGGCTGCGGAGCGATCGTGGCTCCTCGTCTTCATCGGAGCCATTGACGACTACGATCTTCAGCGCCTCGGGGCGTATCTGGCGTTGCTGGAGTTAGCCCTTGCCTTGTCGACGTCGACGATGACCACCCGCGTGGTGAACACGATCGGCAGCAGGCTCAGCGACGTTCAGCAGACGCCGGAGATGCGCACCAGGAATGCACTAGAGGAGCTCCGCCGAACGCTCGGCGCGTCTTCGGCCGGTCTCAAGATCGAGTCGCCAGACGGGGCGCCCTTGTTCGACGCGCTGAGCCCCGACCTTGCCGACACGTCTCGCGCGGACCCAGGTGCGTCGAGACTAGTGCTCGTCAAACGGTCCGAACAGCATTACACTACGACCGTTTCGCTCGGTCGCTATGAGAGTCGGCAGTTCACTCCACGAGACTACGCCGTGGCGAGCGCTGCGGCGACCGTATTCGGGCTCTGGGTTCCTGCGACGTTGAGCACCGCTGCGGGTCGGCGCGAACGCCGGGCCCTGCCGCGCGGGTTTCAAGAAGTAATTGAACGGTCGGCCTGCGAGGCAATCGAACGAGGTGTGCCCGTCGCAGTCGTTGTTCTGCTGATTCGAGATGCCATATCGCTGCCCGGGTCCACCCAGCGTTGGGTGGCGGGCATTCGGGGTCAAATGAGGGCGTCGGACGTGGCCGGGATGCTGACAGAAGGAGAAATAGGACTCCTGTTGCACGACATCGCCAACGAGCAGGCCAAGGCCATCGCCGAACGCCTCAGGACGGTGGTGAGCGGTGCGCCCGGACGGGAGGCGATTCTGATCGGTGTGGCCAGTTGGACGCCAGGCCAGGACCCGGCCGATGGTATTGTTCGCAGGGCCCGTGCAGATGCACTCGCCGACGGTCGGCGTGCTCAAGTGTCCGTTTCACCTCGCGGAGTGAACAGCTGATGGCGTTGGGGGATCGACGTTCTCGCCTGCGCCTTGAAGTCGTCGGCGCGTTGTGGGCCACGTTGGAGCTGACAGAGCCCGCCCGGGTGGTGAATATCAGCCGGGATGGGGCGCTGATCACGTCACCCGTCCCAATGACACCAGAGTCGGTCCAGCCGCTTCATCTGAAGCTGGAGGGACGAGAGGTTACCGTGGATGCACGCGTTCGCCACATCCGTCGTGTGTCCGGACCGGACGAGCCCATCCGGTACCTCGTTGGAGTCGAGTTTCTTACAGTCCCTCCCGCACTCGCCCGCGCCACGGAATGGCCGTCGTGAGACGCCAAAATCGTGTGAGGGAAAGTCTACCGCCTAGAGTGTCTTAGCCCGGACTTGCTCAGACTTTCTGAGGGGCAGTCTCGAGATCAGAGTCTTCGCGGGCCAGTTCATAAACATCAGAATATAAAAGACTTGCGTCGGCAGACAAACGTCTGCTTGACGATGGCGACTCACTTGCAGCCTCGGCAGACTTCGGGAAACCCGTAGGACATGAACGAGTCCGCGCGGTGTGCGCGAGGAGACCGATGGAGGAACGGCGGCGGACCCCACGGCAGCAGGTCGGTGAGGAATTCGCAAATCTGCCAGGGAACATGAGCGTCCGGGTTCTGGACATCAGCACCGTCGGCGTGCTGATTCAGTCCCCCCGCCTGCTCAACCCGGGATCACGCGGAAGTCTGCGCTTCACGCTTGCCGGAGCACCCTTTGCGGCAGACATTCAAGTTCGGCGCGTGTCCTCGGCGTCCGACAACGGATCCGGGTACCGCATTGGTGCGACATTCGTGGGAATGACCATGGATCACCGACAGCTGATTGAACGGTTCATGAACAATGATTGATGGTGTAGCTGAAAGCAGCACTCGAGTCGGCGCGATTGGCCCGATTGGGGCGATTCGGCCCCGATCTCACGTCCAGCTCACTGGCCGCAGCGCCGAGGTTGTCGCACTCGAACAAGAGATCGACCGGGTCGCCCGCTCCGACGCCAAGGTTCTGATCACGGGCGAAAGCGGTGTCGGCAAGGAGATCGTCGCACGCGCGATTCACTCGCGAGGGCCTCGGTCCGGACACGTGTTTGCGCCGGTCAACTGCGCCGGTCTTCCCGAAACGCTGCTTGAATCCGAACTGTTCGGGCACGTCAAGGGCAGCTTCACGGGGGCCTACCGCGACAAGCCTGGCAAGTTGGAAACGGCTCACATGGGTACGATCTTCCTCGACGAAGTCGGGGAGATGACGCTCCGGATGCAGGGCTTGCTTCTGCGCTTCCTGGAGACGGGTGAGCTTCAGAAGGTTGGAGCCGATGGGAGCGGCCGCATCGTCAACGTTCGCGTCATCGCGGCGACCAACCGTGATCTGCGCGACATGATCAAGCAGGGAACCTTCAGAGAGGACCTGTTCTATCGGCTCAACGTCATCCACATCGTTGTGCCACCGCTTCGGGACCGTCGCGAGGATATCCCGGTACTCGCGAACCAGTTCCTGTCCCACTTCACGACTGCCGGGCGATCCACGATCACGGGGATTTCCTCGGATGCGATGAAGGCCCTGATCGAGTACTCGTGGCCGGGTAATGTGCGCGAACTCGAGAACGTCATCGAGCGCCTCGTCGTCACCGTCAGCGGTCCGACGATCGAGACCGAGCATCTCTCATCGGAGATCAGAGCCTACGATGCCGTAATGCTCCGGCCCAAGCGGGAGCGACGGCGCACCGTGGCCGACGATCTGTACAAGCGCATGCTCGAGCAACACGAATCGTTCTGGACGGCCGTGTACCCGCTGTTCATGGACCGCGAGATTACGCGAGCGAACTTGCGCGAGGTCGTCCGCCGCGGCCTCGAGGAAGCGCGGGGCAACTACAAGATCGTGGCCCGCCTCTTCAACATGGAGGCGCGCGATTACAAGCGGTTCCTGAACTTCCTCCGGAAACACGACTGCCAGATCCCCTTCAAGGAATACCGCTGACCGGACCTCCTCGACGGCTCGACAACCTCGGGCCGTCGCGGGCCCATCGCACACCACCGGTTTCGCCAAGGCCCCGGTTTGCCGCAGCGGGGACGCCGGAGGCACGGTTGTTGCCAACTCATCAGGGCTGTGTGGCCGAGCCTGTCCGAAGGTGTTTCGACACAAGGGATTAGCCAGACCCTCCGAGGAGTCTCGTGACAAGGGACTCCCAAAGAGGGACCCAATTTCTGCCTGACGGAGGACTTCATCGGCTGATGCCGTCTCATGAAGCCGGCCCTGGCAGTCGTCACCTGTCCGAAGGGCAGCGCCAGTTGCTCCTCGAGCTGCACCTCAAAATCGACCGTACGTCCCCACCGCGTGAATTCCTCCGTGGGCTCGTCAACGCAATCAGCGAAGCCCTGCAGACGACCGTAGCAGTGGTCGGACGGAACGGAGATGTCTGGGTGCGAGCGGCCGCGTCGGGCCCCGCCACCCCGCGTCTGCCACTTCAGTCCGAGGGTTGGCCTCAGATCTTCGACCGCCTGAGCGCGACGGCAGGCGCACAGCTGGAGCTCTGGCGCACCGGAAGTGAGGATTGGACCTTGTTCGGACTGGCAAGGGCGCCCCATACGCCGGTGATTCTCATTCTCGAAGGGGACTGGACGCATTGGGCCGCTGTCCTTCAACAGATGGCACAAGGTCTGTCGATCGGGGATGTCCGTGACCTCTCGCAAGCACGGCCGCTCGACAGCATCCTCCAGCGACTGTCGCACGCACTCGCCGACACTGTGGGGTTGGCCGAAGTCGGCGAAGTCGTGCTTCGGCATGTGATTCAAGCCGTGCCGAGTCGGCTGGCTTCCTTGGCGTCCGCAGCCCCCGACGGCGAACTCTCAATCGTGGCCACCCAGGGCTATCCGCGCGAACTGGTCCAGCACCTTCGAATCGCGTCCGGCAACGGCGTGATAGGAGCAGTCCACCTCTCCAGGACACCGTTGGTCGTCTCAGACGTGTCGCTGACCCCGGGCCTTGACCGTCATCGGTCGAGGTATCGATCCAACTCGTTTGTGGCGGTTCCAATCGTAGCGGGGTCCGAAACGCTTGGCGTCGTATCGCTGACCGACCGAGTCGCCTCGGGCCCCTATACGCAGGGAGACGTCGCGGCAATCACCGTGTTGATGGGTCCGGCTGCGCTTGCGCTGGCGCGCGAACGCGTCAGACAGGAGGCCCTCGCCTACGCGCAGGCAGCCGTCGTCGACCCAGTGAGTGGCCTGTTCAACCGCCGGTATTTCGAGGCGCGTCTCGACGAGGAATTACACCGCGCGGTTCGTCAGCTCACGTCCGTGGCGCTCTTGATGGTAGACCTGGATGAGTTCAAGGCGGTGAACGATCGCTTCGGACACATCGCCGGCGACCTGGTGATTCGGGACATTTCGGAGATTCTTCGCCGGTCGGTGCGTATTTTCGATGTCTGCACGCGGTTCGGGGGCGAGGAGTTCGCGGTGATGATGCCCGGCGGCACCGTTGAAAGCGCAAGCGCAATTGCCGAGCGCATCCGCCATAGGGTTGAGGCTTATCAGCGGAACGAGCCGAGCTTGGCGGGACTACACGTCACCGCGAGTATCGGCGTCGCGGTGTCTCCCCCCGGTGTTACTGCCCGAGACCTTATGGAACGGGCAGATCGTGCGCTCTACCATGCGAAGAAGGCTGGCAAGAATCGCGTCAGTACCGCCGGCACAGACCCGGTCTGACCTGCCTGGTCTGACCTGCCCAGATTCCGAATCCCTCAGAAAATCAGCAAACGCGGGTGCCCCCCCCAACAAATCGACCTGCCGGCCTCAGAAATCCACCTTTCGTGGCATGACTGACGACAGATCGTGGCGACGCCGATCCGAGCAGACTTGTGCAAAAAGTCAGAAGTTCGATCAGGCCCCCCAAGACGTTTAATACTGTAATTGTCTCTAGATCACCGAATTAGCGCAAAAGCGTGATCTTTAGGACGCTTTTCGACCACTTCTCAGTTGACCTTAGTCTCGTTAAAAAGGCAGACTTATTCCCTCTGAATTAGCAAAGAACCTTTTCCCTCTGAATTAGCAAAGAACTTTGGAGCTTATCCCGAATGTCGACACTTTCTCTACCCCGAATGCCGAAAAACCTGCCACTGCTGCTCGGCGAGAGTCCAGCCATCAGCTCTCTGCGACGTGAAATCGAGGCGGCGGCCAGGACCGACGCGAAAGTCCTCGTTCTCGGCGAAACGGGATCGGGCAAGGAAGTCGTCGCGCGACTGATTCACGAGCAGAGTGGACGTTCGTCGCGCGCGTTTGTCGCTGTCAACTGCAGCGGCATCCCTGAGACCCTCCTCGAATCCGAGCTGTTCGGTCACACACGAGGCAGCTTCACGGGCGCTTACCGCGACAAGCCAGGGCTGGTGCGGCAAGCCGACAGAGGCACGCTGTTCCTCGACGAGCTCGGAGAGATGAGTCTCAGGATGCAGGCAGTCCTGCTGAGATTCGCCGAGACTGGCGAGATCCAGACGATCGGCGTCGACGGTGTGACGGGTCGTTCCGACGTGCGCCTCATCACGGCGACGAACCGAAACCTTCGCGAGCGGATCGATGCTGGCGTGTTCCGCGAGGACCTGTACTTCAGGCTCAACATCATTCAGATTCATGTCCCGCCCCTGCGCGAACGAACCGAGGACGTGATGCTGCTGCTGCGTCATTACCTGCGCAGAGCCAGCGAGACGCATCGCCTCGCGTATCCGGAGTTGACGCTGGACGCCGAGCAGGTGCTCGCCTCGTATGCCTGGCCAGGCAACGTTCGCGAACTGAAGAACCTCGCGGAGCGCTTGGTCGTGCGCGAGTGGGATCGCGCCATTGGCGCCAACGATCTTCCTGCCGAGATCCGTGGAGGGCGCGACACTGTCTCGACCTCGCCGAGCTCCAGCGTGACGTTCAATCAGGACAGCGTGCCTACCGCGCGACGGCTCGAGCGAGGCTCCGGAACAGCCGATCGCTTGTGGGAACGTCTGATCGCGGGCGAGAGCTTCTGGACCGTTGTACACCAGCCGTTCAAAGCGCACGAACTCACGCGGGATGACCTCGCCGCTTTGATTCATCGCGGGCTCGAGCACACGAGAGGAAGCTATCGTGCTCTGCTCGGCGTGTTCGGTCTCCCGCCGACGGACTACAAGCGCTTCCACGCGTTCTTGTATCAGCAGAACTGCAACTTGCCTGTTGGACCGTATCGCACCGCGAGAGCAACACTGCGCCGGCAAGATCGGCCCGCGTCGGTGTACACACCGGCCTGCTGATCGCTGGCAGTAAATCAGGAGCAGCGTTGGGGCGTCTGTCGCCCCACGCTGGTCCCGCCTGATCAGTCCTCCCGCAGAAGCGCGTTCAGCGCTTGATCTTCCCCGGTGGTGTCGAAATCGTAGATGAGGGCCTGCTCGAAACACGCGAGGAAACGAGCCCCTAGTTGCTGGTGTGCCGAGTGATCCAGATACGCACGCAGCCCGGCGACGTCGTCGAACTCCAGAAACGCGGCGTGCGTGTAGTCGTCCTTCATCAGTTGCTCGTAGGACCTCCCGAGCAGCGTCCGCCGGCCGATTCGCGCCCGCTTGATGGACGGGATTTCCTTGATTGCGGTTGAGAACGCGTCAACGAGAGCCCGCCGGTCGGCGGTGGACAGTCGGGCCTTCGGCCTGAACAAAACGGCGTGAACAATCATCGACGAGACCCTTTTCCGGGCCGCCGGTCGCGTCCGCTACTGCTCCTCGGAGCGGGCCGTGATGGGTCAGCCGGTGTGGGATTGACGTCCCGCGCCGCATGCTTGCGCTCGAAGCGAAGCTCGCGGCGCTTCTGATTTCGAGCGCGCCTCGTCGCCTCGACCTTCTCTCGTGGGTCACGATGTTCTCCGCCGGGCCGCCATTCCCGGCCGCGTCTGAGCGCCGTCGCCGACAGCGACGCTTCACGCGCGGCTTCCTCCGAAGGCCAGAGCCTTCCTCGAGCGAACCATTTCATGACGGCGTCGGGGTGGCGGTCCTGCAGGCGCTTAAGCGTCGGCAGGAGATCATCTTTGGAAGCCGCGCGAAAGGAGGTTGGCAGCCCCCCGGCGAGGATCGTCCAGTACGCGTATCGTGGCGGCATTCGTTTCTCTCGCTGCTCCGCGATCAGTCGGGTCCGATCCTCTTCAACTTCTCCACCAGCGTCGTCCTCTTGATGCGCAGCAACTCGGCGGCGCGATTCCGATTTCCACCGGTGCGGTCGAGTGCGCGCCCGATCAAGTCACGCTCGACGGCGGCGAGGTAGGCCGGCATGTCCATCCCTCCTTCCGGAAAGTCCACGAGGGGCATGGCCGTTGCCGGGGGGGTCACCTGGATTTCGGCAGGCAGGTCCGCCATTTCAATATGCTGCCGTCCCGCGCTCAGGGCCACCGCCCGCTCGACAGCGTTTTCCAGCTGACGGACGTTCCCGGGCCACTGATAGGCCATCAACGCACGCATCGCATCCTGCGATACCTGCATCTGCGACCCGGGCGCAAACTTCTGCAGGAAGTGCTGCGCGAGAACCGGGATGTCATCGCGCCTGTCCCGCAATGGTGGCAAGTGAATGGGAATCACGTGAAGTCGGTAGTAGAGATCTTCCCGGAACGTTCCTTCGGCGACCATTCGCGCAAGGTCAGAATTGGTGGCTGCGATGACCCGCACATCCACCTTGATCGTCTGGTTGTCACCGACCCGCTCGAACTCGCGCTCCTGGAGTGCGCGGAGCAGCTTCATCTGAAGAGCGGTACTCATGGTCCCGACTTCGTCGAGGAAGAGCGTCCCCTTGTGGGCCTGCTCGAAGCGTCCCTGACGTGCGCCGATCGCGCCCGTGAAGGCCCCGCGCACGTGCCCGAAGAGTTCAGCCTCGAGCAGAGTCTCGGGTATCGCGCTGCAGTTCAAGGCGACGAATCGATGTGCGCGGCGAGGGCTGTTGTGGTGAATCGCTCTCGCCACGACCTCCTTGCCGGTTCCCGTCTCTCCGGTGATCAGGATCGTGCTGCTGGATCGCGCCACCGTCTCCAGAAGATGAAACAGCTTCTGCATTGGCCGGCTGCGGCCGAGGATGCCGCCGAACTGGTAGCGGTCCTCGAGCTGTGAACGGAGGTACGCGTTTTCCGATCGGAGCCGCCGATCTTCAAGCGCCTTGTGCAGCACGTGCGAGAGCTCGTCGAACTGAAAGGGCTTGGCGATGAAATCCGATGCGCCCCGCTTGATGGCGTCGACCGCGTCCTTGACGGTGCCGAAGCCTGTAATGACGATGGCCACGATGCCGGGGTAGCGCTCTCGAGCGGACTCGATAACCCTGGACCCATTGACTCCGGGCAGCCTCAAGTCCGTAATCACCACGTCGAACGCAAACTTCTCCAGGAGCTCCAGCGCCCGTTCTCCGCTTTCGGCCTGAACGACCTCGAAGCCACGCTCGGTCAGGCGTTCGGCCATGACCCCGCGAAGCGCGGTTTCGTCGTCCACGAACAGGATATGGGGGATGGTTCCGGCGGCAGCCACAGCGCCAATATCTTGACACAGCCCCAAACTAAGGATCGGTCAGGGAGCGGCCGATACAGCAGTCGAACGAGCTCGGCGGGTCAAAGTGGTCCGCCGGCGTTACTAACGGCCGTCTCCAGGAGGCCCGTGAGACTATATGGACCGCCAGACCCTCTCAATCATGAAGGCGTGTGAAGCCGTCGGAGTCAGCCGGCGAACCATTTACAACTGGATTTCTGCCGGCAAGGTCGAATACGTCCGGACAGCCGGGGGCTCGATTCGCATCTTCGCCGACACCCTGTGGCGCGACGCAGCGACGCCGGCCCGGACCCAGGAATCGGATTCTCGAACGGCGCCTGGACAGCACGCGTGAGCGTCCCTCAGGGGGTCGATGGCGTCGGCGACGTGCCGGCTAACCTCGACCTTCAGGCGTTGTTTCATCGCCTGAACAATCAGCTCGGGTCTCTCCTCGCCCACGCCGAGCTCCTCGAAACCAAGGCCCCTGACGACGTCAATCGGGCGCGCGCGGCCCAGGTCGTCAGGAGTACCCTCGATGCGATGGGCACCGTTCGAGCGATTTATCATCAAACGGACCCTTCCGGCGAGTAGCCGGCTCGTTTCAGCACATCGACGGCGAGCCCTGATTCATTCCTGAGAATCTACTCAGATCCGTAATTCTGCTGTCATCAACTTGGCGGGGACGTTGTTGTTTCCGTCAATCTGTTGGCGATTTTAGCGGTCTTTTGCCCGATTGGAAGCTCGACAGAATCGTCAGACGAGCACTGGTAAGTGGCTGTCCTGATAGTCACTTAGCTCGGGTTTTCTCACGAGATTGCACTGGGATGCGCGCCGATTCGCCCCAGTTGGTACCACGGTTGCCTCATGTGGCGCCGGAGGTCACATTCATGCGCCCCCAGATCAACTCCGAGAACCCGAGGGTTCTCGCCAGCATCCCCTTCGTGGAGCAGCTCGCCCGGCGAGTCGCCGCCACCATGCCCCATTCCATCGACATCGGCGACCTGGTGCAGGACGGGGTCATTGGGCTCATCGACGCCGCGCATCGCTTCGACGAGGCGAGAGGCATCAAGTTCGAAACCTTCGCGGAACGCCGCATTCGCGGCGCCATGATTGACGCACTACGGAAGGATGCCTGGCCCCGCGGAGTCCGACGGCAACGCCGCGAGCTCGAAGCCGCGCGCGAGGAGCTCCGGAGAGAGCTGGGGCATGAACCGTCGCTGGCGGATCTGGCGGCCAAGGTCGGGTCGGACGAAAAACGGCTGGGCAGGACGATTGTGCGAATCAACGCCATCGAATCGACCTCTCCACTTGCCAACAACGATCACCTCGACGAGTCGACGCTGCCCACCGCGTTGATACCTTCAGAGCCCGAACAGCCGGACGCCGCGTACGAGCGACAGGAAACGAAGGACCGCGTGTGCGCGGCCATCGCTTCGCTTCCGCCGCGCGAGCAGAAGGTGATCGGCCTCTACTACTACGGCGAAGCCACGATGAAGCAGATCGGCGCTGAAATCGGCGTGAACGAGTCCCGCGTGTCGCAGCTGCATGCGCGCGCCATCAGACGGCTTCGCGATGCGCTCGGCACGCTGGTGCCCGGAGCCGAGGTCGCCAAGGTCATGAGGAGCGCGATCCTCGAGTTCCAGCAGAAACCGCGTATGGCCAAGGCGACATTGGACAGCCGCCAGGCGGTTGCCGGGACAGAACGGCTTGGCGTCGTGGTCAACTACGCCAGCGCTTCACGAACGTTGCGCAGCAAGTCGCCGAGCCGGAAGGGTTTGGCCAGCCAGCGGCAGCCGCTCTCCTCGAGAAAGCGCTCCGCGTCGGCTCCTGCCACGTCGCCGGTCACAAAGATGACGCGCCGGGCGAGCGCCGGCGTCGCTGCGGCAATCGCGCGATAGAGCGTGATCCCATCGACCTTGGGCATCTTCAGATCGCAGATGACCAGGTCGTAGCTGCGCTGATGCACGCGGGCGAGCGCTTCCTCGCCATCGCCCGCGTGATCGACTCTCAATCCTGCATCGATCAACGCCTCGCTGACGGCCATGGCGAGCGCGCGCTCGTCCTCCACCAGCAGTACCGAGGCTCTTTGTGTCAACTCGCTCCTGGAGGCCGCCGCGCCTGGGGCTCGCGTCGTCGGGTCGACTGAGCCGGCCGGCAGTTCCACGGTGAACGACGCGCCACCAGTCGCGGGCGAGTCGACCCGAATGCTGCCTCCGTGTTCCTGAACGATGGCGTACGCCACGGTCAGTCCGAGTCCAGTGCCCTTACCTGTTTCCTTCGTGGTGAAGAAGGGATCGAAGATCTTGCTCTTGACGTCCACAGGTATTCCTGGGCCGTCGTCTGTGACCTGGAGCACGACCGCATCTCGCTCGAGGTCGTGCCACGTTCGAAGCACCAGGGAGCCTCGGCCATGGGCGGCCATCATCGCCTGCTCGGCGTTGATGACCAGGTTCAAAAGCACCTGCTGAAGCTGGTGCGCGTCTGCCAGCACCTTCGGCAGGCCGGAAGCCAGAGCCGTGATGACCTCGATGTGACGACGATGCTCGTACGAGCGAAGCGCCAGAGTCTCGCGCACGACCTGGTTGACGTCGAGGAGCGAACGCGTGGACTGACGTTTGCGAGCGAAGGTCAGCAGGTTCCGGACGATGCGCGCGGCCCGCTCCGACTCGCCGAGAATCACGTCGAGGCCACGACGAGTCGTTTCGTCGGACGCTTTTTCAGCGAGCCTTTCAGCCCAGCTGAGAATGGTCGCCAGCGGGTTGTTCAACTCGTGCGCGACCCCCGAGATCGTCTGACCGAGGGCAGCCATTTTCTCCGCCTGGAGCAACTGCTGATAGAGGTCGCGCGATTGCTCGTCGAGCCGCTTCCGCTCGCTGACATCACGAACGAGCGCTTCGACTCGAACACGCGTCCCGGAGCGGTCCCGGTCGGTCCGGGCAGTCACCTCGACCCAAATCGAGTCGCCGTCGTGCCGGCGGAGGCGCAGCAGATAGTCCGTGACCGCCCCATCGTTCAAGAGCCGATCGAGAAACGCGGTTCGCGCCGTCGCTTCGACGAAGCTCTCCGGTTCGAAGGGGAGGACGTTCTGGTCCGGTGTGTCGGCGGGGAAACCCAGGATCGACTTGAGGTGCGGATTCGCCGCCAGAGTTTCCCCGGGCCGATCATCGGCGCTGTCGATCGCCCCGATGTACACGCCCTCGTGCACAGCTTCGAAGAGCCGCGCGAAAGCGTTCGCCCTCTGGCCGTCTGGGACACGCCGCGGTACTGCCGCCACGACGCTATAGATTATAGGCGTCCCGCAGGTCGATTCTGCGAACGCCAGGCACGAATCTCTCTTAGTGCTGCTTCGCGTCGTGCGCCGGGCGCGGTGTCGGCGTCGACGAAGGGAAGGTCGAGCCGTACTTGCGATCGATCGCCGCACGAATCTGCGACGGCGACGCCCCCGTGTTGAAGAGCGCGAGAGCATCCAGGCCGACATCGATGCAGATCGCGCAGCCCATGCCATGGCTGTCCCACGCGGTCACTGTTCCATTGGCGGCGCGCGACTTCACGAAGCAATCATGGTTTCCGTTGTGACCGACGCGCTCGCATCCGCAGTAGCACGGAACGTATTTCAGCACTTCCGGATGTCGCGCGGCGAACTCGTACACCTGACGCACGGTCGCCATCGGACGGGGCGGCGTGAACGGTACCGACGGAATGGCCGGCAGCGGTCCGCTGTGCGCCTTCACCGTGGCCGGCGGCGAGGGCGCGCGGGAGGTCTGCGCGTAGGTGTGCTGGACGAGGCCGATTCCTGCCGAGACGAGCAGAACCGTGCACAGTGTCAGTGTCAGGCCCCTTGTCGCCGTTGGTCTGAAAGGCATGTGACATCGTAACCCGATCCCCAGCTCATCCGCATGGAGTTCCGACACTTCCGCGCCGATACGCCCTAGAAGGCGAGGAGCGAGGACCCATGCGATTGGCCGGGCGCAACGACGTTGTCCTGATGGTGGGACTGACGGTCGCCCTGTTTGTCATCTTCTCCCAGCCGGTCTCGCGGCTGCTCGACTACATCCGCGAGATCGAGGCGGCCCGGGGGCTTCACCTGCTGCCGGCCCTCTTCATCCTCGCGACCGTGTTCAGCTTCCACCAGATCCGGAAGCGGCAGGAGATGCGCGAGGAGGCCCGCGCCGTGGCCGCCGACGCCAACAGCGCGACCGAGCGCGCGTCCGAGATGTCGAGGCTCGTAGCCTTCGGCCATGCGCTGGCGCGTGCGATGGACAGCGACTCGAGCGACTCGATTCGCGACGTCGCCGTCGCCCACATTCCGTTGCTCGTCCCCGGCAGGAATACCTGGGTGATGACCCGCGTGCGGAGCGGCCATTGGGAATCGCTCGTGGCCATCGGGGAATCGTCGCCCATCGAACGCGAGCGCGCCGCGCGCCGCGCGCTCGGGGAAGCCGAGCCGCTCGTCGGACTGGCCCCGACTGAAATCTGCTTCCCGATGATCGTCGCGGGGACGCCGGAAGGCGTCCTCGGCGTCGCGCCGGAGCCTCCGCTCACCAACCATCAGCGAAGCGTGCTGAGCGCCGCCGCCGCGCTGCTCGCGGTGTCGCTCAAGAACTCCCAACTGCTCCGCGAAGTGCGCGAGAACAGCGTTCGGGACGGTCTCACGAGTTGCTTCAACCGGGGCCACGCACTCGAAGTGCTCGACGCCGAGATCAGGCGCGCGAGGCGTTCCAAGCTGCCGCTCTCGCTCGTCATGTTCGATCTCGACGGTTTCAAGGAGGTCAACGATCAGTACGGTCACCTCTGCGGCGACGCCGTGCTCGCATCCGTTGGAACGAAGATGAAGTCGGAGCTGCGGGGAAGCGATCTGAAGTGCCGGTGGGGCGGCGACGAGTTCATGGTCATCCTGCCGGACACGCCACTCGGCGGAGCACGACAGGTGTCAGAGAATCTGCGCCGGCAGATCGAAACGCAGACCGTCGCGTGGAACGACGACTACGTGAAGGTGACTGCCAGCTTCGGGATCACCGTGATCAACCCGGCCGATCAGGATCCCCTGACCGCGGTCGCGCGCGCCGACGCCGCGTTGTATCGAGCCAAGGAACGCGGGCGGAACAACGTCCAGGTCCAGGAGCAGCCGGCCGCCCTCGTCTAGGGGGCGCCCTCGCCGGACGTCCGGGGAGCCGGTCCGAGCGCGAACGTCATCGTCCCATCCACGACGACGCGTCCGTTCACGCGCGCGTATCCGTGAAGCTGACCGACGCGGCTCCGGAGGCTCTTGACCCGAGCTTCGATCTCGACCACGTCCCCCGCATAGACCTGCCGTCTGAACCGCACGCGTTCGATCCCCCTGAACAGCGGGATCCTTCCCCGGTTCTCCGGTTTCGTGAGGATGAGTATGGCGCCGACCTGTGCGATGCACTCGGTCAGAATCGTCGGGGGCAGCGACGCCGCTTCGCCCGGGTGATGCGCGAGACAGCGTTCGTTGAGCGAGACGTTCTTCACGCCCACGATCCGCTTGTCCGGCTCGAGCTCCGTGATGCGGTCCACGAGCAGAAACGGATAGCGATGCGGCAGGATGCGCTCGATGGCGCTGTAGTCGAGGGGTAGCGTCAGAGGGTCCATCGCGAATTGTCAGTATAATTCGTTCCACCCTCGCCAAGCGTTTCGTACGTCCGCATCTCCCATGAGTGACCAGGTCCCGCACCCGCCTCAGCCCGTCGCACGCGATCAAGGAAGTGGCGGCCGCGTCCCCACTGATACCGAGCTCCTCTCGACGCTGTTCGACCTCGGGCGGGAGGTGACATCGGTGCTGGACCTCGAGGAGCTGCTGGCCAAGATTCCGCAAATCATCGCGCGCCTCACGAGGTTCAGCGCGTTCTCCGTGTATCTGCTCGACGAGAAGCGGCAGGAGCTCCGCATCGCGTACGCGGTCGGCTACCCGGAGGAGGCCTCGAACCTGCGCCTCCCCGTCGGCCAGGGTGTCGTCGGTGCCGCTGTCGCCGAAGGCCGCCCGATTCTCGTCAACGACATACGCCAGGAGCCGCGCTACCGGGGACCGCTCCGCAACATGCTCTCGCAGCTCGCCGTGCCGCTTCGCCGCAAGGGCAGGGTGATCGGCGCCCTCAATCTGCTCAACGAAGCCGAAGGGGCATTCAGTACGCAGGATGAAGCGCTGCTGCGGCAGTTCGGGGCGCACGTCGCAGTCGCGATCGAGAACGCCCGGCTGTTCAAGTCCGAGCGCCAATACAACGACACGCTCGAGACGCTCGCCGAAATCGGCCGCGATTTGTCGTCGATTCTCGATCTCGACGCGCTGCTGACACGGATCGCCAGCCTGATGAAGCGGCTCATCGACTACCGCACATTCGGAATCCTTCTGCTCAACGAGGACTCCGGCGAGCTCGAGATGAAGTTCGCCGTTCGTTACGGGCAGGGCGCCGAGTCGAAGCACATCAAGCTCGGCGAAGGCCTCGTCGGATGGGCAGCGCTGCACAAGGAGCCGGTCCTGGTTGCCGATGTCTCCAAGGACCCTCGCTACATCAACGTCGTCGCCGACGTACGGTCGGAGCTCGTGCTCCCGATGCTCGTCAAGGATCGCTGCATCGGTGTGTTCGACCTCGAGAGCCCCGAGCTCGACGCATTCAGCAAGGAGCATCAGGAACTGCTGACGCTGCTCGCCGGCCAGGCGGCGATTGCCATCGACAACGCGCGGCTTTACGAGGAAGTTCGACACAACGAAGAGCGGATCGAGCGCGAGCTCCGGTTCGCCCGGCGCGTCCAGCACGCGCTCCTGCCGGTCGGGCCGCCGAAGACCCTGCGGGAAGCCGACGTCGCGGCGCGCTACGAGTCGGCGCACGAGCTCGGAGGGGACATTCACGATTTCTTGGCGCCGAAGCGCGACGCGCTGGTCGTCGCCGTTGGCGACGTCTCCGGCAAGGGCGCGCCGGCGGCCTTGTACGGAATGTTCGCGGCTGAACTGGTTCGTTCGCACACGATGGTTCGCCGCTTCTCGCATGAACGCTTCAGTGTCTCGGGAGTGCTGAAGGCCATCAACACCCTGCTGTACGAGCGGCAGCTCGAGGCGTACTACTGCACGCTGTGCTACGCCTTCTTCGACTTTTCGCGCCGAGTGCTCACGCTCTCCAATTCAGGACTCCCGTACCCGATTCAATGCACCGCCACTTCGTGCGGGCAGATCGAATTGCCGGGGCTGCCGCTGGGCTCCTTTCCCGGGGCGACCTACGACGAAGTCGCGATCGACCTCCACAAGGGGGATATCTTCGTGTTCGCCACCGACGGGATCCTCGAGACACTCAACGACGGGGGGGTCGAGTTCGGTGCTCTCCGATTGGCCGAGGTCGTCCAGAGCAATCGCGACCAGTCGGCACGGACCATCGTCGACAGGATTTTCGACGCCGCGAACGGGTTTCGAGGCAGCAGGCCGCAGGCCGATGACATGACCGCGGTCGCGGTCAAGATCACGGTGTAGCTGTTGGCGCTTGGGACCCGGTGAGGAAGACGGTCGCGTCCGGATCGTGAATAGGGCCCGGAGCACGGCGATGCCAGCGCCTGCCTGAAGGTTACGTACCCCGGTGATCCGGCGCGACCTGTCTCCCGTTAATTCAAGATGCGTGCCCCGTGATCCCGGTCGAATTGCGGCAGAATTCGAGGCTCGTTTCTCCGCGAGCGTCCACCTCTGGAGTCGCGGCCGATCTTGGCGCCGTCCCCTGAACTGTCCGATCGACCGGGCATTGACCAACTTTCAGACCCGTTCCGGCGTCTGAGTAGCTGAAACACGGTCACGGCCACATCCGGCCGAGAGGTCAACGTATGAGAAAGATGATCGTCGCAGGCGGGATTCTGGCCGCTGTTGCCTTGGTCGCAGGAGTCGTCGTGGCCCTCGCCCCGTCCGCCGTCGCGCAGCAGGGGCGTTACTCCCCCTTCCTGATCACCGAGGGCCCTGGCTCGTCGATAGGTGTCGCCGTACGCGACAGCGATACCGACGAGGCTCGGAAAGCCGGGACAAACGGTGTCGTCGTTCAGGAAGTCCGCGAAGGGACGCCGGCTGCCCGCGCGGGCGTGCGCACAGGCGACCTGATTGTCGACTTCGACGGTGAGCGCGCGCGAAGCGCGAGCCAGCTCACCAGGGTTGTGCGTGAGACCGCTCCGGGGCGGGCGGTCAAGATGACCATCGTCCGCGATGCGTCCCGGCAGACGCTCGACATCACCCCCGAAGCCCGCGGGGCGGACAACATCATGTCGAACATCGTCGCCAACGTCCGCACGACGCCCGGGGTGGACGGCCGCAACTTCGCGTTCGACTATCTGACCTTTGACGGCGCGTTCTCACGCCAACGACTCGGTGTGACCGTCACGCAGCTCACCGATCAGCTCGCGACGTATTTTGGCGTCAAGCAGGGCGTGCTCGTTTCTGAAGTGACATCGGGCTCCCCGGCGGAAACGGCAGGCGTCAAGGCCGGAGACATCATCACGACAGTAAACAGTCGCGCCGTGTCCACGGCGGACGACGTCGTTAGAGAGGTACGGGCAGCTGCACCAGGTTCGGCCGTCGAAGTTCGTGTGATGCGGGATCGGAAGCAGCTGACGTTGACGGCGAAAGTGCCGGAGCCAAGCCGTCCGCCAACTGTATTCAGCGGTCGGACGATCTAGTGGACTGTATCAACTGGAAGAGTACCGCGGACAACGATCTTCGACCGCGATTTGCCGGCCGCGACAACGGAGCGGCCGGTAGTAATCCGCGAAGGACATACCACTAGCTGGACGCCGTCCGTTCGAACGGCAGTATGTCGGCTGGCTCAGTGGAGCTGCCCGCAGGCCAGGGTGCAACAACGGCCGACAGCTGCGCGGCGACGAGACTCACAGTCGCCTGAGTCGTTTTGTCCGACACGCGCTCGGAATTGACCTCGACGGCCAGCACACCGATGCACCGGTCGGTTCCGAGCATCGGGGCGACGACGGCTCCTCTCGACGTCGCCTCGCCACCCACCGTCTGCAACTGTCCTGTTCGCCATGCGGCCGCCGTCGCGTTGACTGCTCCCTTGGCGATTGGACCAAGCCGGCCTAGTTGTCCGAGGTCGTACCCGTAGGCCGCTGCCGGGAACAGTTCCTCGCCACCGGCCATCCAGACGACGACCCCCGGCGCGGCGAGCAGGTTCCCGGTCCGTTCGAGGAGACGCTCGAGGTCCTCTCTCGACTTCATGCGTCCGATTGCCGTGCAGAGGTTCGCGACCGCCGGCAGGTCGAGCGGTGCGGGTTTCAGGTCGAGCTCGAAGACCGAACGGTCCGCGGCGGCAGGCGCGGAAGGGGTGACGCTCTCGTGTACGGGCGTGGAAGACGACGAAGGCCCGCGTGTGGCGCGCACAAGGGCCCATGCGAAGAGCAGCGCCGTCAAGCCCATCGCTGCCGCAATCGTCCTCAGATCCGAGGCTCTGGCGACCGCTGCGGCCGCGATCTCTTCCGCCCGCAGCGCGCGGAACTGCTGGCGCAGCTCGCCGCGCAGCATGTGTGTCTCGCTGAAGATCAGGTCGGCGGCCATCAGATCGAGGCCGGCCCGGACGTTTTCGCGAGCGCTGCCTTCGATCTCCGCGATCGTCGATGACGCCGCGGCCGCAGCCCGGGCGGGGGTGCTGTTCTCAGAGAGCAGTCGAGCCAGCAGCGGAGGCGTTTCCGACGCGAGATGGTGCATCGCGTTCGACGTGCGCTCCAGCGCCGGTCCGGCGGCGCCACCAGAAGCGGCGTAGGTCAGTTCTTCCTGCGCAATCTCATCGAGGTCGGCTTCGAGCCGGTCGATTCGTCGAAGGTTGTCCTGACTGATCCGTTCAACCTCATCGACGTGCCGCACGATAGTCCAGGCCCAAAAACCCGTTCCGCAGCCGGCTGCGACGAACACGGCTGCGAGCAAGGAACTGACAATCCGCGCGTGCATTGGAGACCTCGACAGAATACCAAAGGTCGGAGATCGGAAATCGGTGCTATCGAGGAGTCGCAGGAAGCTGCTTTGGATGCAGAACGACGTAAGTGGGCAAGCCGACCGCGTTGAAGCGGTTCATGACAGATCGTACGGGCTCCTCGTTGAACGACTCCGCCTGGAACTTGATCTTCACGTAGCCGTCCAGAGCGGCTTTCACCTTTTCGTCAGCGAGAGTGGTCCTGTCCATGACCAGACAGTTCTTGCACCAGGTCGCCCACAGGTCGATCAGTACGGGCTTCTGGTCGCGCTGAGCAACGGCCAGCCCTTCCCGAAGCGAACCGTACCAGCCGGCTTTCAGTTTCTCCTCGATGCTCGACGCAACCTCACGAGCGTCCACCCAGCGGTCGGCGAACAAACCGTAGGCGAGATAGCCGTAGTAAGCCGCCGTGGCCAGGATAAGGACGCCAAAGCCCTGCTTCACCCGAACCATCCAGGTACCGGGTTTGGGCAGCGCCGTGAGGCCTGCTCCCGCCAGCGGCCACGGGACGGCCATGCCGATTCCAAGCAGGAACGGCAGAGCCAGTGCGGCAGCCGTTCCCCTCGCGTAGAGATCGCTCGAAAACAACACGACCTGAATCACGACAGGCGCAACACACGCCCCCGCCAACAGCGCTGCGACCGCGCCCATGCCGAAAGCCAAAGCGAGGCTCCCACGCTGCGAGCCCGTGCCGAGTGTCCCGGAGAAGCGAGAGAAGTCGATCGTCAGCACGTCGAACATCGCCAGGGCCAGCGCAATGAAGACGACGGCAATCGCCAGGTTGAACCAAGGTGAAGAGTTGATCGTGCCGAACTGGCCAGCCGTCAGGATCACGATGAGTCCCAGGACTCCGTAGACGGCAGCCATTGCACCGCCGTATACGGCACCCAGCAGAAAGCCCCTGCCTCGCGAACCCGACCCGGCTCCCGCGCCGATGATCGCAAGATTGATCGGGATCATCGGAAGCACGCAGGGCGTGAGATTGAGCGCCAGGCCTCCGAGCAGCACGAGCAGCAGAATCGCCACGGGCCCACGGCCCTCGAAAAGCCCGCGGGGCGCGACACCAGACTCGGCATCCCTGACGAATTGGAGAAACGCGTCGGTGCCCTGGTATCCACCGGTTGTCGCGACCATCGTGAACTGGTCCAGAAGCTCGGTGCTGTCCGCGGTGGTGCCTCGGGGTGCGATCGGAATGCTTTCCCTCGCAACCGGGGCTCGACCGCGGCCAAACGCGATGCGCCCGAAAACCTCGGGATGCCGTGCGGTCCGGGGTGCGCCTGCGCCAACGATGGTGAGTGGCCAGTGCAGGTCCGCTGTGATCGGCGGATAGCAGAGCCTCTCATCGCAGGCCTGATAGCGAAGCGTCGCGGGGACGCTGACAGCCCCGAGTGGGGCGCCAGGAGCGACGTCGAGACGAACGCCTATGGCGAATTCCTGTTCGAACACGGCCAGGGGCTCGGCCTGGCCTATTTGTTCGAAGTCGGTCGCCTCGGGGAACACGATCTCGCCGACCGTGACGCCGTCCGGCGGGTCGATGGTCAGTACGGTTGGAATCAGGCTCGGGTCGCGAGGCGCGTCCGATTGCACGTGGAACCGGTCCGGCAGACGAACCTGAAGTGCCGCACGCACGGAGGCCCCGGCAGCCGCGTCGGATTCGACAATCGGTGCCAGCTCCGCCTGGATGCCTCGAAGTTGCGCAGCGGCGACCTGGAGTGCGACAAGGAGCAGCGCAACGACCGAGACCAGCCCCCGCACGGCTAGCCCACCGGCTTGAGCGGAATATACGGGCTGGCCGGACTCTCGGCTTCCATCTGGACGTTGTGGCCCTTCACGGGGGGCGCGTCCTGGTAAAGGAAGTCCCATTTCCAGCGCTCCGAGGGATTGGACGCCTGGAGCCAATTGCGCGCGGGCACAGGTCGAGTGAACGCGATCCGCTCGGCGTCGGCATAGGCCGCGGGCAGCTTCGCCGCGATCGCCCGGCGGACCTCATCGATCGTCGTGTGCGGAAGGGACGACCCCAGCAGCCGGCCCAGTGTCACGAGAATCTGCCAGTCCTCGCGCGCCTCTCCGGGCGGATTGATCGCCCGCGACGCGCCCTGCACCTTCCCCTGATCGTTCGTGTAGAGTGCGTCCTTCTCAGCCGAGGCAGCGCCCGGCAGCACGATATCGGCAGCCGCCGCCAGGTCCGACATCACGACACCCTGCACGACGAGCATCGGCAGCGTGCCCTTCCTGCGGGCCTCGACGATCCATGAGACGTCGCCAAGTGAGCCATCCGGGCCGGGATCCAGCACGTACAAAGCTTTGACGCGTCCCGACCCGACGGCGGTGCGCAGGGCGCCGAGGTCGGCGTCATGGCCGTTGCCCCCGCCGACGGCAAAGCCCACGTCGCGCGCGCCATTGACGTTGGGCGCGTCGGTGACCGGAATGGTGAACCGTGCCGAGGCCGGTTGACGCTTCTCGCTTCGCGTCCAGGCGACGGTCACGATGCCGGCGCCTGCCTCGCCGAGCAGGCCGTCGACGATTTCCTTGAGGACGAAGAGTTCCTCGGTGGCTGCGTGCGCGGAGACGAGAAACCGGACGGAGCCCGGGTCGGCCTGACCGGCGATCTGGATGGCGTCCCGCAGACCCGGCTCGACGTCGTGCCACGCCGCGGGCTCGAGCGTCGAACCCCGCCTCCGCATCGGCCGGCGCAGGCGCGTCTCGCCTTCGACCCAGCTGTACTCGAAGCGTCCGATATCGCACATCCAGTAGCCGTTGACATCGAGGTTGAGCCGGGGTGTCATCCGGATCAGTCGCGAGCCCTTCGCCCACTCAGGCTTGGCCTTCAGCCACGCGCTGGTGTTGCAGCCCTTCGAGCAGCGCGTACAGATGGTGTCTACCACGCCTGGGTTGTCCCAGGGCCGGCTCCTGAATCGGTACTCCCTCGTCGTAATCGCTCCGACGGGACACACGTCCATCAGATTGCCCGAGAGCAGCGAGTGCACGCCCTCCTCGCGGAACGTCGCGATCTCGCTGCCGTTGCCGCGGTCAACGATACTGATCTGCGCGTCGCCGTCGATCTCCTTCATGAAGCGGACGCACCGCGTGCACAGGATGCAGCGGTTGCGGTTCAGCATCAGCGTGGGACCGAAATCGACGTCCGCCCTTACGCCTTCGCCGTCGAAGACCCGGCGCGGAAAGTCCATCCGGCTTTCGGCGGGGCCAAAGCTGTAGGAGAAATCCTGGAGCGGGCACTCACCGCCCTTGTCACACACCGGGCAGTCGAGCGGGTGGTTGACGAGCAGGAACTCGAGCACGCCCGCGCGGGCCTGTGTGGTCTCCGGATCCCGCGTGGTGACGACCATGCCGTCGGTGCAGAGCGTCGAACACGACGTCTGCAGCTTCGGCATCTTCTCGATCTTCACGATGCACACGCGGCACGAGCCGTCGACGGTCAACCCCGGATGAAAGCAGTAGTAGGGGACCGAGATGCCGGCTTCGATGGCAGCCTGCAGGACGGTCTTTCCCTTCTCGACCGTCACGCGCTGCCCATCGATGGTCAGCGAAACAGTTTCCATATCCGGGCGATCATATCCCGAGGCTCGGGCGCCCGCCTACTGTTCGTCGAATTCCGCGAGGGCCGCCCCGTCCAAGTTGATCTGGACGCGGCGCACGACGTCGTCGATGGGGATGGACCGCTCGACTTCCATCTCCGTGACGGGCACCGTGACGTTGACGATTCGGCCATCGCCGTAGGACAGCGTCACGGTGACGGGCAGATCGAAGACGAGGTTTCCCGTTTGCTCGAACCTGACCCGTACGTCCCGCTCACCGATGGTGGTCTGGTATCTCACACGGGGGATGCTGCTCCCGTAAATCCAGCGCTCGAAGAAGCGATCGAGCACGCGGCCCGATTCGGCTTCCATGACACGCTCGAAGTCCTCTGTGCCCGCCTTCTGATACCGGCGGTCCATGTAGAACCTGCGCAGGCCGCGGAAGAACACCTCGTCGCCGAGCAGGCTTCTCAGCATGTGGAGGACGCCGGCGGCCTTGTTGTAGACGAGTGCGCGGAAGACCCGCGGCTCGCTCTTGACGTGGCCCAGCCGGGAGCCGAGGTACACCGGCCCCTGGTCTGATTCTGCGATCGACCATTTGCGGAACTGCCGCAGCATGTCCACGAACACGCGCTCGCCCAACGCCTTTTGCGCGAACAGCGCGGCGAAATACTGGGCGAAGCCCTCGCTGATCCACTGTTCGTGGTAGTTCTTCCAGCCGATCGCCTGGCCCCACCACTGGTGTGCGAGCTCGTGCGCGAGGAAGAACTCCGGAAAACTCTCGAACGCCGCCGGGTCGCCGCGCCAGGGGTTTGCGGTGATGTTGGAGGCGGGCGTGTTGATGACGGCAAAGTAGCCCGGGCTGTGTCCGCCGGGCAGATCGTTTTCGAGCAGCGCCACGCTCGCTGACGTGTACGGCGCGTCGCCCATGAGCGATGCGTAGAACCGCAGGATGGCCTCGGCTTCCTTCGCCGTGTCTCGGGCCCGACCGCGCAGGCTGCTGTGCGACGACACTGCAAGAGCGATCGAGTCGACGCCCGAGCCGGGATCGGTCTGGTTGTCAATGGGCACTTTGGCTTCACCGATGCGCACGAGCCGCGAGATCACCAGCGCTAGATACCGCAGCGGCTGGTTGGCGCGGAAGGCGTACGCCTGACCCTCGCGGGCGACCTTCCCGTCCTGGAATGAAGCCGACTCGATCACCGCGGCCGGATGGCCGCTCGCCATGCACGTGTAGCCGGCCGGAACGACGATCCGGATCGAGGCCGTGGCGTAGTCCGGAACGGGATTCTGCGGATACCAGTACGAACGGTTGCTGAGGAGCAACGACGGCTCGCGCGTGTCGCCGAGCCCCCCTTGATCCTGCGCGTCGGGCGAGACGGTCACGGTGTCGGTGTCGAGATCCTGCGTCGACACCTCGCCCCCATAGGTCACGATGAGCGTGAGGTCCGAGTCCTGCTGGACGCTTTGCGGCAGATTCACCAGGACCGCGTTCTGGCTGCGGATCCGGAGGTAGAGCAGGCGGCCGTACTCGACGCTCGTGACGCCGCTGACCGCGAACGATTCCGCCAGGCGAAGCCTGAGCGTGGACAGCGAGGTCGAGCGCACGCGGATCGACAGCCGCGTACGGCCGCGCAGCGTTCGCCGTCGAGGGTCGATATAGGTCTCGACGTTGTAGTCGAGCACGTCATAGTCCCTCAGCACGTCGTCGGTGTAGAAGCGCCCGCGCGCCGCGAGCTTGGCGACCGACGGATAGAGCGCCAGCGTCCGGCGATCTTTTCTTCGGAACACGGACACGTCCTCGGCGTTCTCGGTCGTGACGGAGTAGGACAGCATGTCGAAGCGGCGCGTATCGATCTCGGCGAGAAAATCGCGGGACGGCGGAAGGAGGTACCAGTCCTCGGTGCTGAGGTCCTGCAGATCTACGTTGAAGGACTTCGGCGCGTTCTCGGCCAGCAGCTCCTCGGCGCGTCTTGCCAGCCGCGCATCCGGGGCGGCCGGCGAGAGGCTGGCCGTCGACACGCGGTTCTGGTAGTCGCTCGGGTTGAGGCGCACGAAGGCGAAGTCGAAGGGCGAGACCAGCGTGTCGTCGCCCGAGAAGAGTCGAAGCTGGCTGCGTTCCGCGGCGACAGCCGGCGAAAACGTCATCTGCCCTCGGCCGAGCAGGATCAGACCGGTGACGCCGTCGTCGCATTCGACCCGGAAGACTGTGCCTTCCGAAAGCAGGAGCACGAGGTCTTCCGCCGTGACTTGCAGATTACGCGCCGACAGCGGACGCGCGGTGTCGAGACGCAGCTTGTACAGACCCTCAACAAACGACAGGCCTTCGACGCCGACGAACCGCCACGAGGCCAGGTCGCCATTGGGGGGGCGGCGCATGTCCATGCCGGTCGTCAGGATTCGCGCCTTGCCTTGCGTCTCGATGAAGAACTCGACGACCAGGCTGTAGCCGTCGCCCGGCGGCGCTCCTTCGAGCTGCATCCGCTCGCGCTCGCGAACGGTCGCCCTGACGCCGCCCTTGATGACGAGATCGCCGATGAACTTGTCAACGACCGCAGCAGGCACGTGCGAGGCAAAGAGCGCCGTCAGCGCGGAGGCATCAGCCTTGTTCAGCGCTTGTTCGACCTTGCGTACGAGCGGCGTAACCGGATCGGGTTCGACGGTCTGAGCTGATATGGGGATCGCCCAGATCCAGGCGCACGCCAGCAGCGGAAGAAGTCGCATATCGCTGGGGCCGGCACCATTAGACGCCAATTGCCTTCCGGCCGCCACTGGCGGTTTGAGGCTGCGTTACACGACGGTCATCGCGTCCGGGAGCGGCGGAAGTCGGCGCGCAACGAGAACGGTCAAGTCGTCCAGCAGCCGCCGCTCCTGACTGTGCGTTTCGACGGCCGCAAACAGTGCCCAACCCAGTTCCTTGGCCGATGCCCATTCCTTGCCGTCGACGACGGACTGGACGCCGGACTCGTCGAACGGCTGGTCGAAGGTGTTCTCGGCTTCCGTGATGCCGTCGCTGTACATCACGAGAACATCCCCCGGGACGAGGTCGACAGTACCGGCGGTATACGTGGCGTCCTCGAACATGCCGAGGGCCATGCCGCCCGCGCGCAGACGTTCGTAGTCGCCGTTCCCGCGGCGCAGCAAAGGAGGGTTCTGCCCGGCGTTGACATAGGTCATCTCGCCGGTCGATGGGTTCAGGACGGCAATGAACAGCGTCACGAATCGGGTGCGCGGCGCGTGCTTCCCAATCTGCAGGTTCAACCGGGCCACCAGGTCTGCGCCCTCGAAGCCTTCGTCCACGAGCGTTCGCATCATCGCCAGGAGCAGCGCCATCAGCAGTGCCGCCGGACTTCCCTTCCCTGCGACATCGCCGAGCGCCAGCAGCACGCGCCCGTCGGGGAGTGTGAGGATGTCGTAGAAGTCGCCGCCAACGGTGTTCGCCGGCCGCGTCATCCCGAACGCCTCGATCCCGGGCGCCTTGTGGGCGGCTCGCGGCAGCATCGACTGCTGAATCTCGCGCGCGATCTCGAGGTCGTTCTTCAGGGACAGCCGGTCGGCCACTTCCAGCAGCACGAGGAAGTTCACGATCAGGAACCCGGTGAGCAGCCACATGGTACCGGGCGCGAACGCAGGATGCGGGATCAGAAGCCAGTGCGTTTCCTGATAGAGCTCGAGAAGGCCGACGAGACTCGCCAGGAGCGCCACCGCGTACATCGCGCGCCTCGCGGGAGACAACTTGAGCGTGAACGCCAGAAAGAGCAGCCGCGCGGTTCCAAGCACGCGCAGGTGCCACGGCTTCTTTTTGAGCTCGTCGAAATCGATGTGCCTCGAGAACAGCCGATACGCTTCGGGTGTATCGCGGGTGAACAGACGCTCGAGCTCGGTGGTCGTGAGCCCCCTCGTATAGGTCTCGAAGAACGGGCCACCGGTCTGACGCGGCAGAGGAGGGACTTTCATCGACGCTCGGATCTTAGATCGACCGCGGGGGCGGCGCTTCAGACAATTCCGAGATCGATCCCGACAGTCTTGAAGGCATCCAGCGCAAACTCGAGGTCTGCCTGCGTGTGGGTTGCGGTCACAATCGTTCGAACCCTGGCCTTGTCGCGCGCGACGGTAGGGAAGGCGATGCCCTGTGCGAACACCCCAGCCTCGAACAAACGGTCGGAGAACCTCATGGCCAGCGCGCCGTCCCCCACGATGACCGGCGTGATCGGGCTTTCGCTCGACCCGATGTCGAAGCCAAGCGCGTGCAGCCCCGACTTGAAGAAACGGGTGTTCTGCCAGAGGCGTTCCATCCACTGCGGTTCGGTCTCGAGCACGTCGAGCGCCGCAAGGCACGTTGCGGCGACCGATGGCGGGTGGGACGTGGAAAACAGAAAGGGCCTGCCCCGGCGGTACAGGAACTCGACGAGCGACCGCGAGCCTGCGACGTAGCCCCCGAGCGCGCCAAGCGCTTTCGAGAGGGTTCCCACTTGCACGTCTACTCGCCCGTGAAGCCCGAAGTGATCGATGGTGCCACGCCCCGCGGCTCCGAACACTCCGCTCGCGTGGGCGTCGTCGACCATCATGATGCAGCCGAACTCCTCCGCGAGATCGCACAATCCCGGCAGGGCGCCGAGATCGCCGTCCATGCTGAACACGCCGTCGGTCACGAGCAGCGTGCGCTGCGAGCGAGGCAATGCCGCGAGAATCGCGCGCGCGGCGGCGACGTCGCGATGCGGAAACACCTTGATGGCAGCCCGGCTCAGGCGAGCCCCGTCGATGATGCTCGCGTGATTCAGTTCGTCCGAGACGATGACGTCCTCGCGGCCGAGCAACGCCGCCACCGTTCCCGCGTTTGCCGTGAAGCCGCTCTGGAAGACGACCGCTGCCTCGGTGCGCTTGAACGATGCGAGGCGGCGCTCGAGCTCCATGTGGATCTGCATCGTGCCGGCAATCGTGCGGACCGATCCGCTGCCCACCCCGAACGCCTTGAGCGCGTCGAGCGCGCGCTCGCGGAGCCGCGGATGGGTCGTGAAGCCGAGATAGTTGTTCGACGACAGGTTGACGACGGACCGGTGATCGATTGAAAGACGAGCCGCTTGTTCACCGTCGAGTACACGCAGCGGCCGGGACAGACCTTGCGCGCGCAGCGCGTTCAGTTCGTCGTCGAGGAATGCGAGCGGATCCGTGCGCATGCGGCACCGGCCCTTTTCCGTCGCGGTCCGCCGCTACGCGCGCGACAGGTAGTCGCGCGTGAAGGCGCCGATGTCCGCGTAAGTCCTGGACAACTCCTCGGGGCTCGCCAGGAAGACAATCCGGAAGAACCCCTCGGCCGCCGGCAGGCCGAACCCGGATCCGTTGACGCACAGGATGCCGGTTTGCCGGAGCAGCGCCAGCACGTACTCCTCGTCGGTTCGGCCCGGCGGCAACGATACCGACGGCAGCGCGTAGAACGCAGCCTTCGGCGCAACGCAGGTCATGCCGGGGATGGCGTTCAGCATGTCAGTCGTGATCCGGGCCCGCTCCGCGAGCGCCGCTCGAAATGACACCTGATGCGATCGGTCGCCGCCAAGCGCCGCCTTCACCGCGTACTGCATCGGAGCCGGGCTGCAGAGCCGTCCGTCCGCGAGTTTCTTCATAGCGGCCAACGCGGGGTCAAGTCTGGGCGTGGACGCCACGGCCATCCACCCCGTGCGCCACCCCGGCGCCAGGAATGCCTTCGAGAGGCTCGACAAGGAGATCACGGGAGCGTCGAGGTCCAACGTCCCGAGCAGCGGTACCGGCCCGTCGAACCCCAGGTCGCTGTACACTTCGTCGGCCATGATCGTCAGATCGTTCCGCTCGGCGAACTCGAGAAGCGCCCGGCGGGTCGCGGCCGGGTACACGGCGCCCGTCGGATTGTTCGGGTCGATGACGACGAGCACTCGCGTACGCGCCGTGATGAGACTGCGAAGATGCTCGAGATCGGGCAGCCAGTCGCGCGTCGGATCGGTGCGGTAGTACCGCGGCTGAGCGCCAATCTTCGCCAGAACCGCCGTATAAAGCGGGTAGGTCGGCGACGGGACGAGTACTTCGTCTCCTTCACCAGCCAGCGCGTTCAGTGCCAGCTCGATTGCTTCCGAGGTTCCGGTCGTGATGAGCACCCTGTCGGGGGACATGGGCACACCGCGGGAGGTGTACTCGGCCGCCACGGCCACGCGCGCCTCCGGGATGCCCGCCGAAGGGACATAACCGTTTCGTCCGTCGCGCATCGCGCGGACCGCCGCTTCGACCATGTGCTCCGGTGTGCGAAACCCGAACGCCACAGGGTCCCCGATGTTCAGATAGCGAACGCGCGTCCCGCGCGCTTCGACGGCCGTCGCCTCGGCGACGATGTTGCGGATCGCGTAGGAGAACCGGTTAACGCGGCTTGCGACCGGAACGGGCTGAGAGTTTCGTATGGGCATCACTGGATAAGGCTAACCACAATTCGGCCAACGGGTTGGCTCCGAAGTCGAGGCGAGGAGCGGATCCCTTGGAGTCGAGGTCAGGCAAATATTACGTAAGCCTCGACCCCGCAGGTAACTGCGACCACTCTGAAATAATGGCAGAACTCGTGAAGCTTTGCCCGCCCCTCTCGCGAAATACATCGGTGCATCGTCCGAAGTCCTTCCGTAGCGTAAGAGTTACATCTGAGGAGCTTGCGCATACCTGCCCAGGATAGGGAATTGGCCGTAAGTTGTTGAGCCATAACAAGCGTCGTCTATGGCAAGGCCATTGATATGGCTCAGGCGCATGCGGAGCCTGGCGGCTTGGGTCGTTCCCATCGTGCTACCCACGGGGCTCTTGTCCGCTCACTCCGCCCCGCCTAACCTGCAACAGGCTCCTCAAGCCACGTTTCGGTCGGGCGTCGAGCTCGTAACAGTCACCGTTTCGGTCAGGGACCAAAAGGGCCGCGTCGTCCGGGACCTGACCCGGAAGGATTTCACGGTCATCGATAGCGGAGAGGGAGTCGACATCCGAGACTTCTATTCGGGTGACGCGCCCATCAGCCTGGCCATCCTCCTCGACATCAGCGGCAGCATGGCGGTCGGCGGCAACATCAACCGCGCCCGCGAGGCTGTAGGCGTGACGGCAAAGAGCCTTCGCGCCTCGACCGACGAGGCAGCCCTGTTCACGTTCGACTCGGGTTTGGCGGAAGTCGTCAGCTTCACGCGAGACCTCGAGCGCATCCGACGCGCAAGCCTGAAAGGGACGCCGTGGGGCAAGACGTCCTTGTACGATGCGATCGGTCAGGCGGCGACCACCGTGGGCGAGCGCGCCAACAGGCATCGCGCGCTGCTCGTCATCACCGATGGCGTCGATACCGGAAGCAAACGGACCGCGGCAGAGGTCTCGGGTGTCGCCAGCTCAATCGACGTCCCCGTGTACCTGTTGACTGTCGTGACTCCGCTGGACCACTCGGGCAGCGAGTTCGAGGTTTCAAGCGACGGCCGGGCGACGCAGACCGCGACGCTCGACGATCTGTCGCGCTGGACCGGCGGTGACATGCGCATCACCAGCACGTCTGCGCACATCGGGGCGGCCGTCCGGGATCTCCTCGCGGAGCTGCGCTATCAGTATTTGATCACATTCGAGCCGGGTGTTCGGCGCGGGTGGCACCCGCTCGAGATTCGTACGGGAGACGAGAGCTTTGTGGTTCACGCGCGCGGCGGTTACATGTCCAACCCGCCGGGCGGCGGAAGCTAGCTAGTACGTACAGAGGGAGAACATCATGCGGAAGAGTCTGATGGCAGGATCGATCCTCGCGCTGACCGTGGCCGTTGCCCCGGCCTGCGCGACCAAGAAGTTCGTGCGCACGGAAGTCGGCAATGTGAACTCCAAGGTGGACACGTTGGCCGGCACGCTCGAAGAGACGCAGGAACGGACGCGCCGCAACGAAGAGCGCATCGGCGTCGTCGACGAGAAGGCCGAGGCGGCGGGTCGCTCCGCCACATCGGCTCGGGCAGCGGCAGACGCGGCTGCAAACTCAGCCAGGGAAGTGGACGGCCGAGTCACCACGGTGAACAATCGCGTGAACGTGGTGGAAGCGGCGGCACGCCGGCTGATATACGAGGTGACTCTCAGCGAGGACCAGGGCAACTTCAAGTTCGGCAAGACGGATCTGCCGGATCCTGCCAAGGCGCGCCTCGACCAGGTGGTCGCCGACCTCAAGGCGGATCCGAAGACCATCTTCATCGAGGTTGAGGGGCATACTGACAACGTGGGGACGCCCGACGTGAACGAGCGGATCGGTCTCGAGCGAGCCGAGGCGGTCAAGAGGTACCTGTATGAACAGCACCAGGTGCCGCTCCACAAGATCAACGTGATCTCCTACGGCGAGGACAAGCCGGTCGCGCCGAACAACACCCGTGACGGTCGCGCGCAGAACCGCCGCGTGGTGGTCAAGATCCTGTCGTAGTCGCCTGCCAAGCTGGTGGAGCGGATCCGTTCCCGGCGAGGGACGGATTCGCTCTACCGCATCCTCGCCAGATCGAGCGCCGCGCGAGCGAGCTCGGTCTTTCCCTTTTCCTCGCTGACGACGACGTTGTAGCGCCCTTTCGGGTCGAGCCTGGTGCCGTCGAACGCCACGATGAGCGTGCCGCCGAGCACTGGTTGCCCTCCGCCGATAGCTGCTCCGGCATTCGGCGCGGGGAACTGTGGGCCTGACGAATCGAGGCGCGGCCCGAAGCGCGGGTATGGATCCAGGCGCCTGGGAGTGACGCGCGCGCCTCCCGGCGCGACCATCTCCACCCGGTACGCCGGCACGCCGACGAACGTGTTCTGGGGATGGAAGGTCAGCTCGACCATCAGGTCGATCTGGTCCGGCGCTCCGCGGAGAACGTCGAGTGCCTCCCGCTGCCCGAATTGCGATCCCCCCCTGCGTGCGTTCGCTTCAGCCGCGAGTTCCACGCGGTGGAACGGCGTGATCACGTCGATCCAATCGACCGGTGGCTGCGACACCCGTAGTCGATAGGGCTCGTGAAACCTGGTGCGTTCTGATTCGATCCGGGATTGGCCGACGTAGAGAGCTTCTTCAATGGCCCGCCGATCGAGCTTCAGCTGAAGCGCGCTCGCAGTCATGCACGCGAACACCAACCAGCAGAGCGCCGTTGCGAGCTTGGTCATCTCGACGCATCGTAGCAGAGAGGCCGCGGGGTCGTTAGTATTGGGCCATGGAACTCGACAAGAAGGTGGCCCTGATCACCGGCGGCCGGCGGATTGGGGCGGTCGTGGCCACCGAGCTTGCGCGGCGGGGCGCCGACCTTGCGCTCGTGTACCGCAAGTCCCGTGCAGAAGCCGAGGAGACCGCCAGCGCCATCCGTGCGATGGGGCGGCGATCGGTGGTGCTGCAAGCTGACGTCCGCGAGCCCGAAGCCTGTCGTCAGGCCGTCGATGCCGCGGTCGATCGCCTCGGACGCCTCGACGTGCTCGTCAACATGGCGTCGCGATACAAGGCCGTACCCTTCGACGAGCTGACCGTCCAGGACTGGGACGATCAGCTCGATGTGGATCTTCGCGCCGCCTGGCTGTGCGCGAAAGCGGCAGCGCCTCACATGAGACGTTTGCGCGGCGGCCGAATCATCAACGTCGCCGACTGGACCGCGAGAAGCGGCCGGCCGAGGTACCACGGCTACCTTCCCTACTACGTCGCCAAGGCCGGCGTCACGGCGCTGACCGAAGCGCTCGCCCTGGAGCTTGCCTCGGATCAGATCCTGGTGAACGCGATTGCGCCCGGGCCCATCGTCGCGCCGGAAGGCATCTCCGACGACGAGTTCGCGGCGGTGGAACGGGCCACGCCCCTCGGACGATGGGGCGGCGAGACGGAGATCGCCAAGATGGTGCTCGCGTGCATCGACAGCGACTTCGTTACCGGCGAAACCATCCGCGTGGACGGCGGCCGGCACCTTAAGTAGCGCCGGCTCGCTCGAGGATGGCCGACAGCGTGCCGGACGCGTCGTGCATGGGCAGGTTGCAGATGCAGAAGTGCCGTACCCCCAGCGACCTCAATGCACGCAGGGTCCGTGCGCAGATGTCGACGGGCGTGGCGCCGGACGAGAACTCGCGCGCGAGGCCCTCGGCAGGAACCGGCATGAAGCGGCTCAGCGCCGCGATCGTCTTCGGGTTTGCGCTTCGGTAATAGAACACGCTGAACATCCCAGGCCGCGAGACGCCACGGCGCTCGACCTCGCTCAGGAACCGGGTGACCGGCTCGAGCGCGAGATGGCTGACGACCTGCGTGAGATAGAACTCGGCGCAGAAACGGGCGTCGAGGAGGAAGTCGACCTGTTTCGCCGGCGAGGCGTGCGGATTGGCCCACCCGCCGAGCGACAACTTCGGCTCGCGCGCGCGGATCAGCGCCCGCAGATCCCACGCGTGCTCGACGCATCGCGGTCGGCCCACCGAGGTGTCGCCGCCGAGCACGACCAGCGAGGTGAACCCCTGCTGCCAGGCCTGCTCCGCGTACGAGAGGCAGAACTCCAGGGAATGCTTGCACGTCAGGAACGGGTTCACGAGCTCCCTCGGCAGCTCCCGGCCGAGGTTGGCGCTGACGTGACGGAGGTTGTTCTCTTCCTGCGTCCCGACCGCGCTGTCGGTGAGAAACACCGGAACGCGAAGCCGCGCCAGACGGCGGATCTCGTGGTAGGTGTCGATCCACGCGTCCATGCCTTCCGCCGAGCCGAGCTCCGCCCGGGGCGGCCGCAGCTCCACGGCGATCACGGCGGCATCGCCCCGGAGGGCGTCGGCCAGCATCAACCTACGGTGACGGTGACTCGCTCAGGCTGGACGCACGCATCACGAAATCGAACATAGTGGGGCCGAGCGTCGATACGCTCCACCAGTCATGTTGCACAGAGTACACCGGGCAGTGCGTCTGTGCGCCAATCCTTGATATCGTCGTCTTACGACGTGGCCACGCTCACATTCCTTGGTGCGGCACGCACCGTTACCGGCTCCAAGTACCTGCTCGAGCACGCGGGGAAACGGGTGCTGTTCGATTGCGGACTGTTCCAGGGCCTCAAGGAACTGCGGCTTCGTAACTGGGCTGACTTTCCTGTTCCCCCCGGCTCGCTCGATGCGGTCGTACTCACGCACGCGCATCTGGACCACGTGGGCTCTCTGCCGAGGCTGACCGCCCACGGCTACAAGGGGCGCGTGTTCTGCACTCCCGGCACCAAGGATCTCTGTCAGCTCGTGCTGCCGGACGCCGGTCGAATACAGGAAGAGGACGCGCGTCAGGCGAACAAGCACGGTTACTCGAAGCACGATCCGGCGCTGCCCCTGTTCACGGAAAGCGACGCCTTGAGGGCGCTGACCCTGCTTCAGCCGCTCGGCTACGAACGAGCCATCGAGGTCGCGCCGGGAATCTCGATCGAGTTTCATCCGGCGGGCCACCTGCTTGGCTCGGCTTTCGTGATCGTCCGGCTCGCCAAGGGTCCGACAGTGCTCTTCGGCGGAGACCTCGGCCGCTACGACCGGCCGATCCTGCCCGATCCCTCACCGGCCATGAACGCCGACGTGGTCCTCGTGGAGTCCACCTACGGCGACCGGGATCACCGGGCGGACGATTCGGGCGAGCAGCTGGCCGAAACCATACGCGATACCGCGGCGCGGGGCGGGAAGCTCGTGATCCCGTCGTTTGCCATCGGCCGCGTGGAGGAGTTGCTGTACTGGGTACGGCGACTCGAGGTCGAGCGGCGCATTCCGGTGCTGCCGGTCCATGTGGACAGCCCGATGGCCGCCGAGGCGCTGAGGTACTACTCGATGCGGGTGTCTGAGCTCGATCCCGAGCTGCGGCCGACCCACGGGCCCGTGTACGCATTTGCCACCACGCGGTTCCACGTCGTCGCCTCCACGCAGCAATCAAAAGAGCTGACGGCCAGCCGCGCGAGCGCCATCGTCATCTCGTCGAGCGGGATGGCCACGGGCGGCCGCGTCCTGCACCACCTGGAGGCGACGCTGCCAGACGAAAAGAACACGGCATTGTTCGTCGGGTTCCAGGCCGCGGGCACCAGAGGGCGAAGGCTGGTGGACGGAGAGCGCGAGATCCGGATTCACGGCCGCGACGTTCCCGTGCGTGCGCGCATTGCCCGAGTCGATTCGATGTCCGCCCATGCCGACCGCGGCGAGATTCTCCGGTGGCTCCAGACGATGCCTTCCGCGCCGGGCCGGCTCTGCCTGGTCCACGGCGAACCCGCGCCGATGGCCGCGCTCAAGGGGACCATTCGCGAGAAGCTCGGGTGGGCCGCGCACTCACCAGCGCATGGAGAAACCCTTGAGCTCTGAGGCGCGCACCCACCTCCTCGAATGCGTCGATGACGCCGCGGTGGTGCAGTTGTACGCGGACGGATTTGCCGACCTGACGCTGCCGGAAAAGACCTTCGTCTGGCACCTGTACCTCGCCGCACTGGCCGGGCGCGACATCTACTACGACCAGCGCTACGCTCACAGCCTCGACATGCGCCGCGTGCTCGAGGGGATCCTGACGCACGGGCAGGACGTCGAGCCCCGCGTGCTCGGCGAGGTCCGCCGATACGCGAAGCTGTTCTGGATCAACAGCGGGCCGCACAACAACCTGACGGCGCGCAAGTTCGTCCTGTCGATCACGGCCGAGGAATTGCTCGAGGCCGCCAGGTCGGCCAGCCTCGCCGGCGCGAGGTTGTCCGCGAGAGCCGACGAACCGGTTGACGCGCTCATCGAGCGTCTTGCGCCGTTGTTCCTCGACGACTCGGTCGATCCGTTCGTCACGAGCAAGTCACCCGGTGAGGGGCGCGACATGCTGCAGGCGAGCTCGAACAACCTCTACTCTGGGGTGAGCGTCCGCGACCTCGATTCCTTCGAGGAGCGCTATCCGTTGAACTCCCGTCTCAAGGGCGAGAACGGCCGACTCGTCGAAGAGGTCTACAGAGTGGGCGGACGCTATGACCGGGAGATCCGACGGATCATCGGTCACCTGCGGGACGCGATTCCATTTGCCACGCCGCCGGCCGCCGAGTCTCTGCGGGCGCTCATCCGCTTCTACGAGACCGGGGAGGAGGCGGACAGAATCGCCTACGACATCGCCTGGGTCGGCGACAGCGAATCACCCGTGGACACCATCAACGGCTTCGTCGAAGTCTACCTGGACCCGCGAGGCGCGAAGGGCGCGTGGGAGGGCATCGTCTGCTACGTTCACGCGGCCAAGACACGCGCGCTGCAGACGTTGGCCGTGCACGCGCAATGGTTCGAGGATCACATGCCGTGGGACGCGAGGTTCCGCAAGATCGACGTCAAGGGCATCACGGTGCGAGCCATCGAGGTGGTCGTCGAGACGGGAGATTCCGGGCCCGTGTCGCCCGTCGGCATCAACCTGCCGAACGACCAGGCGATTCGCGAGCGGCACGGGAGCAAGTCGATGTCGCTGACCAATGTCAGCGACGCCTACGAGCGCTCGACTCCCGACGACATGAGAACGGAATTCGCCTGGAGCCCGGACGAGGCCGACCGCAGCCGGCGTTGGGGCGGCTTCGTGCAGGAGCTCACGACGGCCATGCACGAGGTGATCGGGCACGGATCCGGGCGGATGGCGCCGGGAGTTGCCGACTCGCCGTCCCGTCTGCTCGCGGAGCAGTACTCGGCAATCGAGGAGGCGCGCGCGGATCTCGTCGCCTTGTACTTCCTTCCCGATGCGAAGCTCGTGACGCTCGGGCTCGTGCCCGCCGGGGAGCAGGACGACATTGTGAAGGCGGAATACGAACACTACGTCCGCAACGCGCTGGTGCAGCTTCGACGCGTGCGCGAGGGGACGAAGCTGGAAGAGGACCACATGCGCAGCCGCCAGATGATCGTGAACTGGCTGCGCGCACATACCACCTCGGTCGACGTACGTCGGCGAGACGGCAACACGTACTTCGTGATGACCGATCGAGCGGCGTTTCGCGAGGGCGTCGGGCGTCTGCTCGCCGAGGTACAGCGCATCAAGAGCGAAGGGGACCTTGCCGCCGCACGAGGGCTGTTCGAGACCTATGGCGTCCACTTCGACCCGGCTCTGCGGGACGAAGTGGTGACACGCGTCGATCGCCTGAGGCTTCCGTCGTACACCGGGTTCGTCATGCCGAGGCTGCACGCGCGGTGGAACGAGGCCGGAGCGATCGTGGACGTCGAGATGTCCTACCCGTGCGACCTCGAGGCGCAGATGCTCGAGTACTCTGCCTTCTCGCGCCACGACGATGTTCTCCAAGCGCTTTCCTCGTCACGCTGAGATCAACGAGCTGACTCGGACCCTGCAGAGGCTGCGGGCCGAGGGCGCGTCGATCACGGACCTGACTGACTCGAACCCGACCCGGGTTGGAGTCACGTATCCGGACGACCTGCTGGACGACCTGTCGAGCGAAGCCGCGCGTCGCTACGAACCGCATTCCCTCGGGCTGCGGTCCGCGCGCGAGGCAGTCGCGGCGGACTACGGTCGCCGCGGGGCCCGTGTCGATCCAGATCACGTCGTGCTGTCGGCCAGCACGAGCGAGGCATACAGCTGGATCTTCAAGCTGCTGTGCGATCCGGGCCAGGCCGTCCTCGTGCCGGAGCCGAGCTACCCGCTGTTCGAGCACCTGACGGGCGCCGAGGGGGTGAAGGCCGTCGCCTACCAGCTTCGTTATCACGGACGCTGGGAGATCGACATCGACTCGCTTGCCGCTGCCCCGTCGGATACGCGAGCCGTGCTCCTCGTCTCACCGAACAATCCCACTGGATCGTTCGTGTCCAGGCTGGAGGCCAATCGCATGGCCGCGCTCTGCCGCGAGCGCGGATGGGCAATCGTGGCCGACGAAGTGTTCGCGGACTACGCGCTGGACGAAGCGGCGGCCGTCACGGAATGCGCGATGAACCTCGGGGTGCTGTCGCTGACCCTCGGCGGCGCGTCGAAGACGCTCGGCCTGCCGCAGGTGAAGCTCGCATGGATGGTCGTTGACGGCCCGCCAGCCGATCGCGACCGGGCGCTCGGCGCGCTCGAGCTCATCGCGGACATGTACTTGTCGGTCAGCACGCCCGTGCAGGTTGCCGCGCCGTCGCTGCTCGCGCGGGGCGAGGCGATCAGGCGGCAGATACGAGCGCGCGTTGCCGCCAATCTGGCGCGGGCGCGGCAGCTGATACCGCGCTACCCGGCGTGTACGCCGCTGCCGGTGGAAGGCGGATGGTCGCTCGTGGTTCGCGTCCCGTCGACGCGCTCCGAGGAGGCGCTCGTGCTGGACCTGCTCGAGCGCGAACGCATCCTCGTCCACCCCGGCTACTTCTTCGACTTCCCTCACGAGGCATTCATTGTCGTCAGCCTGCTGCCTCCGGAGGAGGTCTTTGCCGACGCGCTGGATCGCGCTCTGTGCGTCGCCACCAGCGTCGGGGGCGGCCGGCCGTGAATCCGCCAGGCCCGCGCCGTGCTGGCATCCTCGTGCCGCTGTTCTCGATCCCGTCCGGAAGAAGCTGGGGCATCGGCGAGATCGGGGACCTCGAACGGCTGGTCTCGTGGCTCGCTTCGGCCGGCCAACGTGTGCTGCAGCTGCTGCCGATCACCGAGGTATCTCCCGGCGACGCGTCCCCGTACGGGTCGCTCAGTGCAATGGCAATCGACCCGCAATACATCACGCTCGATGCGCTGGAGGACTTCGCCGCGACGGGAGGTGAAGGCGCACTCGCCCCCGAGGAGCGCGTGGCGTTGGACCGGGCACGCGCGGCGCCGGCGATCGACCATCGCCTCGTCCGGGATCTGAAACAGGCGGCGCTGCGCCGGGCCTTTGCGCATTTCGTGTCGAGGGAGTGGGCGGGTGGAACAGCCAAGGCCGCCGCCCTGCGCGCGTTCACCGCTGAACAGGCGTGGTGGCTCGAGGACTACGCGCTCTTCCGCGCGCTGCACGCACGCCATGACGAAAGGCCCTGGATGGAGTGGCCGGAGCCGATCCGGTCGCGACAGCCGCACGTGATCGAGATCGAGCACCTTGCGCTCGGCAAAGAGATCCTGTTTCGTCAGTACCTGCAGTGGGTGGCGGGGGAGCAGTGGGCCCACGCACGTGCGCACGCCAGGGCCTGCGGCGTCGCCATCTTCGGCGACCTCCCTTTCGTCGTCAGCGCGGACAGCGCGGACGTGTGGGCGCGGCAGGACGAGTTCCTGCTCGAGGAATCAGTTGGCGCGCCGCCGGACGCCTTCAGCGAAACCGGACAGGACTGGAGCCTTCCTCCGTACCGGTGGGAGGTCGTGACGGCACGCGACTTTTCCTGGCTGCGGGAGCGCGTCAGGCGCTTTGCCAACCTGTTCGACGGCTGCAGGGTCGATCACGTCGTGGGCTTTTATCGAACCTTCGTGCGTCCGCCAGGCGGCGGGGCCGGCCGGTTCAGTCCAGCCGACGAGGCCTCACAGTTGTCGCTCGGCGAACGCGCGCTCGCCGCGCTCACGTCGGCGCCGATGCAGATCGTGGCGGAGGACCTCGGAACCGTGCCCGACTTCGTCCGTGAGTCGCTGGCACGGCTGTCGATTCCGGGCTGCAAGGTGTTCCGCTGGGAGCGCCGGTGGAACGAACCCGGGCAGCCATTCAAGGACCCCATCGAGTACCCCGCCGCGGCCATGGCGACGTCCGGGACCCACGACACCGAGTCGATGGCGGTGTGGTGGGAACAGGCGCCCGTCGAGGAACGGCGAGCCGTGCTGGCGATTCCTTCGGTCAGGGCCCGGATGTCCGAAGACGATCGGGCGAGGGCCGTTGACGCGTCCGCCCTGTCGCCGGCGACGCGCGCGATCCTGCTCGAAATCCTCTTTGCTTCCCGCTCGACGCTCCTGATCCTGCCGATCCAGGATGTGTTCGGCTGGTCTGACAGGATCAACAGGCCCGGCACCATCGGGGATCACAACTGGACGTGGCGGCTGCCGTGGCCGAGCGACCGGATGTCCGCCCAACCCGAGGCGGCGGCCGCTGCGGACCAACTACGGGAGTGGTCGAGGCGCTACGAACGCTGACTGATCCTGGCCCAGGTGTCCTTGAGCGTCACCGTCCGGTTGAAGACGGGAGCTCCCGGCGCCGAGTCGGGATCGACGGTGAAGTAACCCTGCCGTTCGAATTGAAACGTGGCACCTGCGGATGCGCCGGCGAGCATTTCTTCCACCTTGCATCCTGTCAGCACGCGGAGCGAGTCGGGGTTGAGATCGGACAGTGGGTCCCGCCCACCCTCTCCCGGATCGTCCGATCGAAAGAGGCGATCGTACAGGCGCACTTCGGCATCGGAGGCGTGCGCCGCCGACACCCAGTGGATCGTTCCCTTGACGCGGCGTGAGGCGGTCTCGCCGTTGAGCGAGCCGCGGTCGATCGTGCATCGAAGCTCGATCGGGACCCCGTCCGCGTCCTTGACGACCTGTTCGCACTTCAGGATGTACGCATACCTGAGCCGGACCTCGTTGCCCGGCGAGAGGCGGAAGAACTTCTTCGGCGGATTCTCCATGAAGTCTTCGCGCTCGATGTAGAGCACCCGGGAAAACGGAATCGTCCGGTGACCCGCGGAGGGGTTCTCCGGATTGTTGACGGCATCGACGTACTCGACGTGTCCTTCGGGGACGTTGTCGATTTCCACGCGGAGGGGCTGCAGAACGGCCAGCGCACGCTGCGCGCGCCGATTGAGATCTTCGCGCACGGTGTGCTCGAGCAGCGCCACGTCGATCACGTTCTCCTTCTTGGCCACGCCGATGCGCGTGCAGAAGTCACGAACGGCCTCGGGCGTGTAGCCGCGCCGGCGGATGCCCGCGATGGTCGGCAAGCGCGGGTCGCTCCAGCCGCGAACGAGCCCCTGCTCGACGAGCGCGAGAAGCTTGCGCTTGCTCATCACCGTGAAGTTGAGGTTCAGGCGTGCGAACTCGATCTGCTGCGGCCGCGAGCGGAACGCCGCGTCGTGCCTGACGTTCTCGACGACCCAGTCGTAGAGCGGCCGGTGATCCTCGAACTCGAGCGTACACAGCGAGTGCGTAATGCCTTCGAGCGCATCGGAGAGGGGATGTGCGTAGTCGTAGGTCGGGTAGATGCACCAGGCATCGCCCGTCCGGTGGTGAGGGGCGTGCCTGATGCGATACAGCGTCGGGTCGCGCATGTTGATGTTGGGCGACGCCATGTCGATCTTCGCGCGCAGCACGTGGGTACCGTCGGGGAACTCTCCTGCGCGCATGCGGCGAAAGAGATCCAGGTTCTCCTCGATGCGCCGCGCGCGATACGGGCTGTCTTTGCCCGGAGCGGTCAGCGATCCCCGGTACTCGCGAATCTGGTCGGCCGAGAGGCTGTCCACGTAGGCCTTCTCGTCCTGAATCAGCTGCTCGGCGTAGAGAAACATCTGCTCGAAGTAGTCCGAGGCGTAGAACATCCTCGAGCTCCAGTCGAAGCCGAGCCACCGCACGTCGGCCTGGATCGAGTCGACGTACTCCACGTCTTCCTTCGTGGGGTTGGTGTCATCGAAGCGCAGGTTGCAGAGGCCGCCGAACTCCGCGGCGACGCCGAAGTTGAGGCAGATCGACTTGGCGTGCCCGATGTGCAGGTATCCGTTGGGCTCGGGCGGGAACCGCGTGTGGACACGGCTGGCGTGACGGCCCGCTCGAAGATCCTCGGCGATGATGTCGCGAATGAAGTCCTGGGAGCGTGCAGGGTCCACAGCTGTCGGCGGTTCGGGCATCTGGGAAGAACGATTCTACCGGCTACCGGCTACCGGCGACCAGCTAGTGGAGCGTATCAGCGAAACGTAAAGCGGGCCGCCCGTTGGCTCCCACCCCAGCGCGCAAACAACGCGCGCCGGGGACCCCGGGTTGGCCCGCGAAATCGGCGTCGAAGGGCTGTCCGAGTCGCTACAGGTTCAGTTGATACAGTCCACTAGTCGTCGTCAGTCAGGGCTCCCTCGGGCAGCCCCATGAGTCCGGCTTGCTTGAGGACGCGGGGCACGCGTTCGATCGGATCGGCCGGGGGAAGCTCGGGCGCAGTCGTCACGTCCAGATCGCGCAGCCGCCGGGCGCTGACGAGCACGCGCGATTCGAAGGACCCCGCGGCCTCGTTGTACGCCTGTACCGCTCCGTCCAATCGCTTGCGCACATCGTCGAAGCGATCCGCGAAGGTGGCGAGCCGTTCGTAGAACTCTTTACCGAGCCGGGCCACTTCCCGATAGTTCTCCGTCAGCGCCTCGTGCCGCCACGAGTGTGCGACCGTCGTCAGCAGCGCGATGAGCGTGATCGGGCTTGCCAGCAGGACGCGCTGCTCCAGCCCGTGTTCGATCAGCGTCAGATCCTGCTGCAGCGCCGCGCCGAACAGCGTTTCGCCCGGCAGGAACATCACGACCATCTCGGGAGAGTTGGGGAGCTCGTCCCAATACGCCTTGCTCCCCAGCCGGTCCATGTGCTCCCGGACCTGCCGCGCGTGTCCCTGCAGCCGCAGCGCGCGCTGCTCGTCGTCGGTGCACTCCTGCGCCTCGAGAAATGCTTCGAGGGGCGTCTTCGCGTCGACGACGATCTGCTTGTTTCCCGGAAGGTGGACGACGAGATCGGGACGGAACCGGCCGTTGTCGCTCGCAAGCCCGGGCTGTTCGTCGAAGTCGCACTGGTGCAGCATGCCCGAGATCTCGACGACCCGCCGCAGCTGCATTTCGCCCCAGCGCCCCCGGACGGCCGGCGTCCGAAGGGCCCTCGACAGCGTGCTTGCCGTGGATCCGAGTGCGATGACCTGCTCCGAGAGTCTCGAGTAGGCTTCGACACGCTCGCGTTCAGCGGTGTCGAGCCGCTGATCCACGCGCTTCAGCGTGTCGGCAATCGGCTGGCGGTACCCCTCGAACGATGTCTTCGCGAGATCGAAGAACGATGCGCGGTTGTCCTTCAGGGCGTCGGCGGCAAGAGATTGAAACGTGTCGCGCAAGCGCTGCTCGGCCCGGTCGACGAGGCTCTTGGCCGACTCGAGCGCCTCTTTCTGCCGCCCGGCGTCCTCGCGAACCCACTTGAGATCCTGGCGCGCGGCGGCCAGCTCCGCGGCGGCGGCAGCGCGAGCGTCGGCAACCTGACGCAAGGCGACGCTCCGCATGACGGCGAAGACCACGAGCGCGGTCACGGCGGACGCGATCAGCCACTCACTCAAGGCTCAATGCTCACGGTTCGATGATTACACAAGGCGCCAGAAAAACATCCGATTCGTAATTGCCAGCAGAACTGCACTGCGGGTTCACGAATTCCGGCCCGAATCCGCGCAGCGAGAGCGGCGCGGTCGTTGCAGCCGCGTCCGTCGTGGTTTCCCGAGTCGCGCACGAAGCGCCGTCGATCAGGCAGGACGGGTTCGGCGTCCGCCAGATCGAGGACGTTCCACGAGCCGGGAGGGTCGAGCGCCTTGCCGTGTCGCCCGCACTCGCGACGCCCACGTCCGAACAGGCGATCCGGGCCCGCGCCGCTCATCTGAACAGGCTCGGCCCGGGACCGATCGGCCGAGTCGCCAAGATCGAGCGAAAGGCGTCGGGACTGATCATCACGAGCCTGTTGCCCGACGGCGTGCCGTTGTCGGACATCCTCGCCGCACTCGAGTTCGGCACGCTGACCTTGTCCGACGACGAAGTGCTCGAGCTGGCGGCGTCGGTCGTTCGCGGAGCGGCCAGGATGCACGAGATGCTCGGTTCCCTCGCGCATGGCGCGCTGACGCCTGCGCACGTGGTGCTGATGCGTGACGGCACGTCGGTGTTCACCGGAGCCGTGTTCGGGGACGCGATTCAGTCGCTGCAGCGAAACCGCGAGAGCATCTGGCGCGAATTCGGCCTCGCGCTTCCAGCGGCGGCGGCCGCCCCGCGGTTCGACAAGCGGAGCGACGTCACCCAGCTGGGCGCGATCGTGCTGGCGATCGCCCTGCGCAGGAGCCTGCGTCGCGACGAGTTCCCGCGTGGGATCGGCGATCTCATCATGTTGACCACGGCCGCCTCGACGTTCGACGGCAACTCCAGGCTGCACATGTGGCTGCAGGACGGGCTGCAGCTGCACGGGCGCGTCGTGTTCGACTCGGCCGTGGACGCCTCGCGCGCCTTCGACCGCCTGCTGCCCGACGACTGCGGCGACGGGGCGGAAGCCCTGGCTCTTCGAACGGCGATCCTGCAGATGTCCGGCGCATCGTCCTCGGGCGCCTCTGCCGCTTGAGGGAGGACGCCGGTCCCGCGCTCCAGCGGCCAGCTTCCGCACACGCAACCCTGCTTGATACCATCGCTGATTGACGCGGCGGGCCCCGACGCGCCCGCCCGGATTGGTGATGGGTCGACTGACGATTGCTCTCGCGTTGATGCCATGGCTCGCGGCGTGTGGCGGCCAGGCGCCGCCTGCCCCTGTCCTGCCCGACGTCTACCTCGCGCCCGATACGACCATTGCGCGAGGCGTCGTTGCTCCCGGCAGCACGCTCGAGACGATGCTCCTCGACCAGGGACTCGAGACCGGCGTCGTGCACGGGGTGATCGACGCCGTGCGGATGGTGTTCGATCCTCGCCGGCTCCGTTCTCTCCAGCCGTTCCTGCTGGAATTGTCTCTGGACGGCGCGCTGCGGCTCTTCGAGTACGAGATCGACGCCGCGTCCTTCCTCCGCGTCGGGCCCGGGCGTGATGCCGCGAACGCGCTTCACGCAGAGGTCGTGCCGATTCCCTCGACTCTCGTCCACGAATCGGTTCGTGGCGCCATCGACGACGCCACGCCATCGCTGTTCCAGTCGGTTGAAGCCGTCGGTGAACAGCCCGACCTCGCCATTGCCATGGCGCAGATCTTCTCGGGCGAGATCGACTTCAACAGCGAGCTGCAGCCTGGCGACCGCTATGCCATCGCCTTCGAGCGATTCGAGCGCGATGGTCGTCCCTCGTCCTACGGCGCAATCACGGCAGCCGAGTTCCGCAACGAGGGCCGTGTGATTCGAGCCATCCGTTTCACACCGGCCGGCCGCGAGCCTGGGTATTACGACGAAGAGGGGCGATCGCTGCGCCGATTCTTCCTGAAGTCGCCGCTCAAATTCGAGCCGCGCGTCACCTCCGGCTTCTCGTCGCGGAGGATGCACCCGGTCCTGCACCAGGCGCGCGCGCATCGCGGCGTGGACTACGGTGCGCCGCGGGGCGCCGAGGTCGTGTCGGTGGCGTCCGGCCGGGTGCTCTCTGCCAGTTTCGACAACGCCAACGGCCGCATGGTCCGCATCAGGCACACGTCGGGATACGTCTCTATGTATCTGCACTTGTCGTCCTTCGCCTCCGGAGTCCGCGCGGGGGCTGCCGTCGCGCAGGGGCAGACGATCGGCCGCGTCGGATCGACGGGCCTCGCAACCGGTCCGCACCTCCATTACGGACTGCAGAAGAACGGCGTGTTCGTGAACCCTCTTCGCGAGCACCGGAACATGCCGCCGGGCGAGCCGGTCCCGAGCGCCGATCGTGCCGCGTTCAACGTCGAACGCGACCGGGCGCAGTCGCTGTTCTCGCAATAGCTCTCGTCTCCGTATGGCCGCACTCGTTCCTTTCCGGGCGCTACGGCCGGCCGCGACGTCGGCGGCGCGCGTCGCCGCCGTTCCCTACGACGTCGTGAACACCAGCGAGGCGCGCGCGCTCGCATCGGACAACCCGCTCAGCTTTCTCCATGTGTCCCGAGCGGAGATCGACCTTCCCGATGGCGCCAGCCCGTACGCCGACGCGGTGTACGCGCGGGCTGCGGCGAATTTCGATCGGCTGCGGCAGCAGGCCCCGCTCGTCATGGAAGACGCGCCGCGCCTGTACGTCTACAGGCTGCGGATGGGCCGCCATTCCCAGACGGGCCTTGCCGCCTGCTTTTCGGTGGACGAGTACGAACGCCGCGTCATCCTCAGGCACGAGCACACGCGGCCGGACAAGGAGGACGACCGCACGCGACATCTGCTGACGCTCGGCGCCCAGACTGGCCCCGTCTTCCTGACCTATCGTGCGAGGCCGGCGGTGGATGGCCTCGTGGAGCGCGTGACGACGACGACGCCGGTGTACGACTTCACCGCGATCGATGGCGTGCAGCACACGATCTGGCTCGTCGGCGCGGCGGAGGAGCGCCAGATCATCCTCGCGTTCGACGCGATTCCGGCACTCTACATCGCCGACGGACATCACCGCGCCGCCAGCGCCGCCCGCGCGAGGCGGACGCTCGCCGGGGCGGCCCACGCCACGGGCGAGTGGGACTGGTTTCTCGCCGTCGCGTTCCCGGATTCGGAGGTTCAGATTCTGCCGTACAACCGCGTGATCGCGGACCTGGCTGGCATGACTCCCGCCGCGTTTCTGGACGCGTTGCGCGCTCGCGCCCTCGTCCAGTCCGGTCCCGCCGAGCCGCAGCGCCGCGGCGAGGTCGCGATGTTCCTCCAGGGTTCGTGGCACACGATCGTCCTTCCCGACGCGCCGGCAGCTGTGTCGCCTGCCGATCGGCTCGATGTGACACGCCTGCAGGCGACCGTGCTCGAGCCGTTGCTGCGGATTGGGGACGTTCGCACCGACAAGCGCATCGACTTCGTCGGGGGCGTACGCGGGACGGCCGAGCTCGAGGCCCGTGTGCGATCAGGTGTCGCGGCCCTCGCCTTCTCGATGTTTCCAGTTGACGCCGCCGACCTGATGGCGATTGCCGATGCCGGGGGCATCATGCCGCCCAAGTCCACGTGGTTCGAGCCGAAGCTCAGAGACGGACTGCTGTCGCATGTGATTAGCTAAGAGGATGACGACGACGCGTGTGTTCAATTTCTCCGCCGGGCCGGCGGTCATGCCGCTGCCGGTGCTCGAGCAGGCGCAGCGCGAGCTCGTGGCGCTCCCCGGCGTCGGCATGTCCGTCATGGAAATCAGTCACCGGTCCCGGACATTCGAGGAC
>DASTDQ010000143.1:0-2280 GCA_035710305.1 Vicinamibacterales bacterium
CGAGATTGTTGAACGTGTTGGCGAGGTCGGGATGCCGGGGACCGAGCTCGGATTCCTGGCGGTTGGCGACCTCGCGCAGCAACCGCTCGGCCGAGACAAAGTCTCCCGCGCCGGCCGCTTGCTCGGCTGCCTCGGCAATCGACTGAAGCTCGGGAGCGTCGACCATGCATCGGCTCCGGCTGTCCACCTGGTGTCCGGCTTCCGCCTTCGCGTGAAGCGTCGTCGGGGAGACCGTGATTGTCATTGTAGACCAGCAACGCGGCGGCCCTCCTGTCCGTGGCGCGAAGGCACGGCGCGCGTTAGGATCCGCCATTGACGAGCTCAGCATGAGAGCCGGAGCGGTCTACTGCGGAGCTTGCATCATTCGTGAGAACATTGACGGTTCAAGAGACCGATCGAGGAGGAAACAATGTCGCTGCGAATCAATGACGTCGCTCCCAACTTCACGGCCGAGACGACCGAGGGTCCGATCAATTTCCACGAGTGGATTGGAGATGGATGGGCGGTGCTGTTTTCGCATCCCAAGGACTTCACGCCGGTGTGCACGACCGAGCTGGGCTACATGGCCCGGATCAAGCCGGAGTTCGACAAGCGCAACTGCAAGATCCTTGGCATCAGCGTGGACGGCGTCAGCAACCACCAGAAGTGGTCGAAGGACATCGAGTCGTCACAGGGCCATGCCGTCAACTATCCGCTCATCGGCGATCCCACGCTCAAGGTCGTCAAGCTGTACGACATGCTGCCGGCCGACGCGGGAGACACGAGCGAAGGGCGGACGCCTGCCGACAACGCGACGGCGCGGTCGGTCTTCGTCATCGGGCCCGACAAGAAGATCAAGGCGACGCTGACGTACCCCATGAGCACCGGCCGCAACTTCGACGAGATTCTCCGGCTGGTGGACTCGTGCCGCCTGACGGCCGCGCGGAAAGTCGCGACGCCGGTCAATTGGAAGCAGGGCGAGGACGTGATCATCCTGCCCGCCGTGTCGGATGAGGACGCGAAGAAGACGTACCCGAATGGCTGGAAGTCGCCCCTGCCGTATATCAGGATCGTGCCGCAGCCGCGCTGACGCGCGGCTCAACTCCCGACCTCCAACTCCCAACGCCCAAAACGGAGGGCGAGTGAGCTGGGAGCTGGGAGTTGCGAATTGGGAGTTGAAGCGTCAGCGTTGTGGCGATGCGCTGCTGACGATCGGTGGGATCGTGCGCAAGTTGGCGACGCGACAGCCGCGGGGCAGATCCTCGGCCTGCGGCGGCGAATCGCCCGCGTAGCATCGCGGAATGACGTAGAACGTTTTCGGGATGGCGGCGACCCGGGGTGCTTCGGGCCGCGCCTCCATCCTGGCCAGATTCTTCCGGTAGTTCACCGGCTCGCCCGGAACGATTCGCACGTCGAAGGTCACCGTCTCGTATCCGTCCGCGCGCAGCTCCACCCGACGTGGACCCGCCTCCAGGCTCAGTCCGCCGCCGCTGAAGTCGTCCGCAACGCCGACGTAGAGCCCGTCAACGAACACCTGCGCCGTTCCAGGGATCACGCGTAGATAGAGACGCCCTTCAGCTTCCGGCTGAGAGTACGGCGTTTCCACACCAACGTACGGGACGTACCCGGGTCCGTATGACGAGTACCCGAAGCCATACCCGTATCCAGGTATGCCGCGCCGGCGGTCGTTCCTCCACCCCCTCGTCTGATAGCGAGGCGCGTAGGTCAACGGATCGGCCTGGAACTGATCGCCGCCTGTCGGGACCATCGGTCCTGCGATCGGCCGCGACGGCTGGCCTGCGATCGGGTGCTGCGGCGACGGCGGCGGAGGAGGCGACGGGGAGGGCGAATCCCGCGTGATCGTAATGCCGGGAACCTGGCCGCTGCCGAGCGATACCTGAGCCGCCGCCGGGATCGCGGCCAGCCAGACACCCGACACGATGAGACCGACCTCTCGTCTCATGCCACCTTTATACACCCACGGCCATTCCGTTGTATAACCAGCCAGGGCAGTCGCCCATGACGCTCCGAGTCTCGCTCGCGGTGATCGGCGGATTTGTCGTCGGCGTCGCTGCGCAGGAGCCGTCTCCTAAACCGGCCGCCCCTGCTGCTCCCGCTTTCGAAGTGGCGTCGGTCAAGCCGAACAGGACGGCGCGCAACAACGCGATGTCGATGGGTTCGCCGCCCGGGCGCTTCACAGCCACGAACATTCCGCTGCGGTGGATCATCCAGAACGCGTACCCCGACGTCGTGCGGATGTCTTCCCAGCTCGTGGGCGGGCCTGGGTGGATAGACTCGGAT
>DASTDQ010000144.1:0-6272 GCA_035710305.1 Vicinamibacterales bacterium
CGCCGCAACGTGGCCATCATCGCCCACGTCGATCACGGCAAGACGACGCTGGTGGACGGCCTGCTGCGGCAGAGCGGCGCGTTCCGCGCCAATCAGCAGGTGGCCGACCGCGTCATGGACAACACCGACCTCGAGCGCGAGCGGGGCATCACGATCCTGGCGAAGAACACCGCGGTTCATTACAAGGACCTCCTGATCAACATCGTGGACACGCCGGGCCATGCCGACTTCGGCGGGGAAGTCGAGCGCACGCTGTCGATGGTCGATGGCGTGATGCTGCTCGTCGACGCCTCGGAAGGCCCGCTGCCTCAGACCCGCTTCGTGCTCCGGAAGGCGCTCGAGCGGGGTCTCCCCCCGATTGTGGTCCTGAACAAGATCGACCGGGCGGACGCGCGGCCGGCCGAAGTCCTCAACGAGGTGTACGACCTCTTCATCGACCTCGACGCCACCGAGGATCAGATCGAGTTCCCCGTCCTCTACACCAACGCGCGCGAGGGCACCGCGACGGCAGATCCCGCCAAGCCGGGAGACAGCTTCGAGCCCCTGTTCGAAGCGATTGTCGACCACGTGCCTCCTCCGCGAGGCGACCCCGGCGCGCCCCTGCAGATGCTCGTCGCCAACCTGGACTCGAGCGACTATCTCGGCCGGATCGCCATCGGGCGCATCTTCAACGGGGCCGTGAGGCTGAACGATTCCGTGTCGGTGCTCAAGCTGGGGGGCGCCGAACAGCAGACCCGCGTGACCAAGCTGTTCGCATTCGACGGGTTGAAACGCGTCGAAATCGACCACGCGAGCGCCGGCGACATCGTCTGCCTTGCCGGGATCGAGGACATCACGATCGGCGAGACGATCGCCGACCTCGAGCACCGCGTCAGGATTCCGCCGATTGCCGTGGACGAACCGACGGTGTCGATGATCTTCGGGGTCAACACGTCTCCGAGGGCCGGCAGGGATGGCCAGTACGTGACGTCGCGGAATCTTCGCGACCGTCTCGAGAAGGAATTGCTGGGCAACGTCTCGCTGCGTGTCGAGGACACCGGCTCCCCGGAGCAGTTGAGCGTGATCGGGCGAGGGGAGCTGCAGCTCTCGATTCTGATCGAGATGATGCGCCGCGAAGGGTACGAGGTCCAGGTGTCGCGCCCGGATATCGTGACCAAGACGATCGATGGCGTGCGGATGGAACCGGTCGAAGAGCTGGTCATCGACGTGCCGGAAGAGTTTCAAGGCGTCGTGATCGCGCAGGCGGGCACCAGGCGGGGCGTCATCTCCAGGATGGTCAACCACGGCAGCGGCCGCGTCCGGCTGGAGTTCCGGATTCCGACGCGCGGACTGATCGGATTCCGTTCCCAGTTCCTGACCGACACGAAGGGCACTGGCATCATGAACCACCTGTTTTCCGGGTGGGAGCCGTGGCACGGCGCGATTCCGGCCCGTTCGACCGGCGCACTCGTGGCCGATCGCGAGGGCGTGGCCACGGCGTACGCGATTTTCAACCTGCAGGAGCGCGGCGAGATCTTCGTCGAGCCGGGGACGGCGGTCTACGAAGGGATGATCGTCGGGGAGAATTCCCGTTCGAGCGACATGGATGTGAACGTCACGAAGGAGAAGAAACAGACCAACATGCGCGCCTCGACCGCCGACGAAGCGATCCGGCTGATCCCGCCGCGCCAGCTGAGCCTCGAGCAGGCCATCGAGTTCATCAACGACGACGAGCTCGTCGAGATCACGCCGAAGTCCATCAGGCTGCGCAAACGGGTGCTCGCCGCGAACCAGCGGCCACGCAAAGATTGAAATCGTCGATCACGTAATTGCGATCCATGGCCCAAATCCGTCCACGGCTCTGACGACGGATTCTTCGCAGTTCGCTGAATTCCCGCGCAATTCAAGCGGGGGCACCTACCCAACTCTGCGGGTACACTCCTTGCCCCGGACGGCCGCAACTCGAGCTAACTGGAGGCCGCTGATGTTCCTTGGGGCAATGTCCCTATTTTCCCACGACCTGGCCATCGATCTTGGCACTGCCAACACCTGCGTCTTCGCGCGCGGCGCCGGAATCGTGCTGAACGAACCCTCCATCGTTGCGGTCAACACCGTGAACGATCAGATCGAGGCCGTTGGCAACGACGCCAAGGAGATGCTCGGCCGGACGCCAGGCAACATCACCGCCATCCGCCCGATGAAGGACGGCGTCATCGCCGACTTCGAGGCGGCCGAGAAGATGCTCGGTCATTTCATCAAGAAGGCCCACAGGCGGAAGAGCTTCGTGCGGCCGCGCGTCGTCATCGGCGTGCCATCCGAGATCACCCAGGTGGAGCGTCGCGCCGTCAGGGACAGCGCCTATCGTGCCAAGGTCAGCGAGGTGCACCTCATCGAGGAGGCGATGGCGGCTGCCATCGGCGCCGGGCTGCCCATTACCGAAGCCTCGGGGAACATGATCGTGGACATCGGGGGCGGTACGACGGACATCGCCGTCATCTCGCTCGCCGGCATCGTCTACAGCAAGTCGGTGCGCGTGGCCGGTAACGCCATGGACGAAGCGATCACCCAGTACGTCAAGCGCGAGCACGAGCTGCTCATCGGCGAGCGCACGGCCGAGCGCATCAAGATCGAGCTCGGGTCGGCCGCGCCGCTCGCGACGCGGAAGCAGATGGAGGTCAAGGGCCGCCACGTCATGGAAGGCAAGCCGACGACGGTGGTGCTCCACGACGGCCAGATCAGGGAAGCGCTGGCCGAGCCGGTGCGCCTGATGATTCAGGCCGTGCGCGACGCGCTCGAGCGGATTCCGCCGGAGCTGTCGGCCGACGTGTGCGACCGCGGCATCGTGTTGAGCGGCGGCGGCGCGCTCCTGCAGAATTTCGACGAGCGCCTGCGCATGGAAACCGGCCTGCCCGTGCAGGTCGCCGAGGACCCGCTCTCGGCCGTCGTGCTCGGCGCCGGCAAGATGCTGTCGGACTTCAATCTGCTTCGGAAGATCTCGATCGATTGACGGTCCGGCTAAAGCCGGACACTACGACCGTCGAATCCGCTGGTCCAGCTAAAGCCGGACACTACGACGGTCGAATCCACTGGTCCGGCTGAAGCCGGACACTACGTCAGTCAAATCCACTCGGGCGGCGGCTGAATCGTGGGCAACGGCGTGGACCCCGCGTCGGGCCGCCCGCTGCCGGTCAACCGGCTCACGGCCCTGACCGTCATGTCGTGATTGCATTCGATCTGGCAGGAGAGCCGGACGCCTGTCAGCCCCCTCTCGCTCATCCTCACCTGCTCCGCCTTCGTCATCCGCGGCGGCTCGCCGCTGATGAACTCGACGCGGCACGTCGTGCAGCGCGCGTTGCCTCCGCACGCATGCAGGATGTCCACGTGCGCGTCCTGCTCGATCGCAAGGACCAGGCGCTTGCCCTGCTCGACATCGACGGCTGCGAACCCTTCCACGGTCAGCTTCGGCATGCGCGCTATGTTAACGTATCGAGACTCCATGGCCGTCGCTCCCGAGATCCCGAGACCGTCGCAGTTGTGGAAAGGCCTCTCGCCCGAACGCAAGCTGCAGGCAGCCGACGCGTTCTGGCAGGACGAGAACGCCGCTGCCGAGCAGGCTGAAGCGATCGTGCTCATCGCGCAGCGGATCAAGTTCCGGCCCACCAGCGTGTACGCGCTCCCGCGCGAGAAGAAAGCCCGCCATCTCGTGGGCCTCGGCGCCGTGTCGGACATCGTTGCTGCGCGCCTGCTCGTGGCATATCACCTCCGCCATCAGCGTCCGATGATGGGAGCTTTTCTCGATGCCCTCGGCGTCACGCATGAGGACGGTCTGATCGCCGACGAGCAGGTGCAGTCGCCGCCGGCCGATCGCCTGCGTGACGCCGCCGGGAGCATTGCCGCGTCCTACCCGCCGGCCGACGTGACTCTCTATCTCTCGACCCTCATGTGGCAGGACCCCGACACGTGGGCCGGGCTCGCGGACGTTCCGCAGCTCTCGACGCCCGCCTAGAAACAGCGCGATGAGCGGCTGGCTGTCCTCGGGATTCGGCTGGGCGTCGAGCGCGGAGGGCTGGATTGCGCTGACGACGCTGACCGTGCTGGAGATCGTCCTCGGCATCGACAACATCGTCTTCATCTCGATCCTGGCCGGCAAGCTCCCGAAGGCTGACCGGCCGCGGGCCCGCCGCGTCGGTCTCTCGCTCGCGATGCTGATCCGGATCGCGCTCCTGTTGTCCATCACCTGGGTCATGAGCCTCACTGCGCCCTTGTTCAGTCTGGTGGGCCAGGAGATCTCGGGGCGGGACGTCATTCTCATCGTCGGCGGCCTGTTCCTGCTCGGGAAGAGCACGCTCGAGATCCACGAAAAGCTCGAGGGCGCCGAAGGGCACGGCTCCGCGAAAGTGGCCGCCTCGTTCGCGGCGGTGATCGTGCAGATCCTGCTCCTCGACATCGTCTTCTCGCTCGATTCGGTGATCACGGCGGTCGGCATGGCGGAAGACGTCGCCGTGATGATCCTGGCGGTCGTCATCGCCGTCGGCGTCATGCTGTTCTCCGCCAGCGCGATCAGCGATTTCGTGGATCGGCATCCCACCGTGAAGATCCTCGCCCTGAGCTTCCTGCTGCTGATTGGCGTGTCGCTCATCGGCGAGGGCATGGACCAGCACATTCCAAAGGGCTACATCTACTTCGCGATGGCTTTCTCGGTCTTCGTCGAGATGATCAACCTCCGCGTGCGCGCGAAGACCGAGCCGGTCCACCTGCACCAGGCGTACAAGGAGTAAGCCAGGCTCGTGCAATGGATCTGACGGATCTCGGCGCGGTGGGGTACCGGGCCGAAGGCGCGACGCGCGCGCTGATCGTGCTGGGGCATGGCGCAGGCGCGGGGCAGCGGCATCCATTCATGACTGCCGTCGCGGGCGGGTTTGCGGCCCGGGGCATCGACGCCGTGACCTTCGATTTTCCCTACATGCGGGAGCGCCGCCACGTCCCCGATCGCGCCCCGGTGCTGGAAAAGGCATTCCTCGACGTCGTGGACGCGGCGCGCCGGTGGAGCCGCGCCGACAGGACGTTCATCGGCGGCAAGTCGATGGGCGGCCGGATGGCGACGCACCTGGGCGCTGCTGGTGTGGACCGTCTCCGGGGCATCATCGTGTTCGGCTACCCGCTGCATCCTCCCGGGAAGCCCGAACGATTGCGAGTCGATCACCTGCCTTCCGTCAAGGTCCCCGTGCTTGTCGTCCAGGGGGAGCGCGACACGTTCGGCACGCCGGCGGAGCTGGCCCCCGTGCTCGACACGATGCCCGCGGGCGCGGAGATGCTCCCGATTCCGGGTGGTGACCACTCGCTGACGGTGCGCGGCCGGCGGGAAGGCGTGCTGGCCGAGGTGCTCGACGCGGCGGCCGCATGGATCGAGCGTCAGCGATGACCGGACTGGAACAGCTCGGCTGGGACGACGCCCTCGCGCGCGCGTATGAAGCCTGGGCCGGCAAACAGGACATGCAGCCGGGCCGCATCCTCATCGAGTTCAACTACATCTACCGTGCCTGGGGCCCGCAGGGGGAAACGGAGGCCGTGCTGGCGGGCCGCCTCAAGCACCGGGCCGCGAGCCGTGGAGAGCTGCCTGCCGTGGGGGACTGGGTGGCGATCCGCAAGCGCCCCGACGAGGATCGCGGCGCCATCGTCGGCGTGCTGCCGCGGCGCAGCTGGTTCTCGCGCCGGATGGCCGGCAAGGTTACCGGCGAGCAGGTCGTTGCCGCCAACGTGGACGTCGTGTTCCTCGTGATGGCTCTCGACGCGGATTTCAGCCTCCGCAGGCTCGAGCGGTATCTGCTGCTCGCCCGCGAAAGCGGCGCCTCGCCCGTCGTGTTGTTGACCAAGCCGGACCTGTGCGCCGATGTCGAGGGCCGGGTCGGCGAAGTCTCCGCGATTGGCGGAGGCGTTCCGGTGCACGTGGTCAGTCCGAAGCTGAATCTCGGAGTCGATCGCCTCGTGGACTACCTGCCGTCGGGCCGAACGGGGGCGCTGCTCGGCTCCTCAGGCGTCGGCAAGAGCACCATCATCAACCGGCTCGTCGGCCGGGACGTGCAGAAGACGAAAGAAGTGCGGGAGTCGGACTCGACGGGCCGCCATGCCACGTCCCATCGCGAGCTCGTCTTCCTGCCGCACGGCGGGTTCATCATCGACACGCCGGGGATGCGCGAGCTGCAGTTGTGGGACGTCAGCGAGGCGCTCACCGAGACCTTCGACGACATCGAGGCGCTTGCCGCCTCGTGCCACTTCGGCAACTGCCGGCATCG
>DASTDQ010000145.1:0-5186 GCA_035710305.1 Vicinamibacterales bacterium
TACAGCTGCCAGTTCTGCGTTGGGGCGAACCTTATAACAGCCTCGAGGTTGACGAGGTCGTTCACTTTTCGACCGGAGAGCCGATCGCCCGCGTGAGCCGCGCCAACGGCGGCCTCGTCCAGCGCGACATGCGGAAGGCGCAGCGCGCCCGGGACGCGCTGCGTGACATCCCGATCGACAAGCTGATCGACATGGTCGGCCGCGCCGGCGACTTGTACATGAACGCCGCGCTGCCGATGGGCGACGGGACGCAGACGGCTGACGAGTTCGTCCACGCACAGTCGGCCAGCACCGGGCTCCCGGAGCGGATGTGCCGGGCGAACATGAAGAAGAACGCCTTCGTGCTCGGCGAGATGCGCAGCATTCTCGAGTCGCTGACCCGCGGGCTCGACTTCGACATCCTGTCCGAGGGGCACGGCGAGGAGCGCGGCGTGCCCGTCAGCTATCAGGCGCAGAGCCCTGTCGTCGGCCTGGTGCTGCCGTCCAACTCCCCGGGCGTGCACACGCTCTGGCTCCCGATCATCCCACTCCAGATCGGCCTCGTCCTCAAGCCCGGTCCCCAGGAGCCCTGGACGCCGTACCGGATGGCGTCGGCATTCTTCGAGGCGGGGATTCCGAGACACGTGATTTCGATCTACCCGGGCGGCGCCGCCGTCGGCGCGTCCGTGCTCGACGCGTGCGCTCGCAGCGTGGTGTTTGGCGGCGCCCAGACCGTCGATCGCTATCGGGGCAACCCGGGCGTGCAGGCGCACGGGCCCGGCTACTCGAAGATTCTTCTCGGCGACGACCAGGTTGATCGATGGGAGGAGTATCTCGACCTGATGGTCGAGAGCGTCTTCCTGAACAGCGGCCGCAGCTGCATCAACACCTCCGGCGTGTGGGCGAGCCGCCACACGCGCGAGATCGCCGATGCGATGGCGAAGCGCCTCGCCAGCATACGGCCGCTCCCGCCGGAGCATCCGGAGGCGTCGATCGCGGCGTTCACCGTGCCTGGCGTGGCGGAAGGGATTTCCCAGTCGATCGACGCGGACCTGAAGGCACCTGGCGTAACCGATGTCACGGCGAAGTACCGGAACGGCGACCGTCTGGTGAAGAACGGGAAGGCCGACTACCTGCTGCCAACCGTGATTCACGCGGAGTCCCCCGAGCCGGAGGTCGTGAAGAAGGAATTCATGTTCCCGTTCGTCACCGTCGTGGAGTGCCCCGAGTCGAAGATGATCGAGGCCATCGGTCCCACGCTGGTCTGCACGGCCATTACCTGCAACGAGGGATTCAAGTCGCGCCTCCTCGACGCGGTGCACGTCGATCGGCTGAACTTCGGGCGCGTGCCGACCACGCAGTTGAACTGGCGCCAGCCGCACGAAGGCAACATCGTCGAATTCCTCTTCCGCGCGCGCGCGTTTCAAACTGCAAATCTGTAATGGGGTCGGGAGTCATTTCTTGAGGACACTCGGCCCGCTCGCATGAGAATCCTTTCGATCACTGCGGGCGCGGGCGGGATGTACTGCGGGAGCTGTTTCCGCGACAACGCCCTTGCGGCCGAGCTGATCGCGCGCGGCCACGATGTCACGCTGATGCCGGTGTACACGCCGACGCGCACCGACGAAGAAAACGTCAGCCGGCCGGACGTCCTCTTCGGAGGCATCAGCGTCTACCTCCAGCAGCATTCGGCCCTCTTTCGACGGACGCCCCGGTTCGTCGATCGGTTGTGGGACTCGCCGGGTGTCATCAAGGCGTTCGCCGGGCGCGGCGTCTCGACCGACGCGCGGCTGCTCGGCGATCTGACCATCTCGATGCTCGAGGGCGAGCGCGGCCTGCTGAAGAAGGAGTTCGACAAGCTCCTGGAGTGGACGCGCGACGAGCCGCGACCAGACGTCATCAACCTGCCGAACTCGCTGCTGATTTCGATGGCCGCTCCGCTGAAGCGGGCGCTGGGAGCTCCCGTGTGCTGCACGCTTCAGGGCGAGGAGCTGTTCGTGGAGCGGCTGCAGCCAGCCTACCGGGACGAGACGCTGTCGCTGATTCGACGCCAGGTTCCTCACGTCGATCGCTTCGTGGCCGTCAGCGAGTACTGCGCCACGTTCATGGCGGGGTTCCTCGGCATTCCTCCGGCGCAGATGTCGGTCGTCCCGCTCGGGATCAGCCTGACCGGCTACACCCGCCGCGATCCCGGCGGCTCACGCGACGAGTATCGAGTCGGCTACTTCGCGCGCATCGCGCCGGAAAAAGGGCTCAGCGTTCTGGCGGACGCCTACGTCAGGTTCAGGCGCCGCGTGGGTACGGCACGTGTGAAGCTCGAAGTGGCCGGTTACATGTCGCCAAACGATGCGGCGTACCTGGAGGAGTCGCGCGCCGTGCTGGCGAAAGCCGGGCTCGCGGACGAGTTCGCCTACCACGGTGAGCTCGACAGGGACGCCAAGCTTGCGTTCCTGCAGGGCCTGGACGTGCTGTCCGTTCCGGCGACGTATGACGAGCCCAAGGGCGTCTTCCTGCTCGAGGCGATGGCGAGCGGCGTCCCCGTGGTGCAGCCGAGACGAGGGACTTTCACCGAGGTCGTCGAGAAGACGGGCGGCGGCCTGCTCGTCGCTCCCGACGATCCCGAGGCCCTCGCGGAAGGATTGCACGCGGTGTGGAAGGACAGAAACCTCGCGGCGCGGCTCGCGCAGTGCGCCGCCGAGGGCATTCGCGCGCACTACACGATCGCCCGATCGGCGGACCGGATACTGGAGGTCTACGAAAGCCTCGGACGGCGTGCCGCGACGGGTGCCTCGTGCTGAAGGTGTCTGACGTTGGGAAGTCGTATGCCACGCCGCGCGGTCCCTTGACGGTGCTGACCAGCGTGTCCTTCACGCTGTCACCCGGGGACGCGGCGGCGATCACCGGGCCGTCCGGCAGCGGGAAGAGCTCGCTCCTCTACATGCTCGGCGCGCTGGAGCCCCCGTCGGAGGGTGCCATCACGCTGTCGGGGCGCAATCCGTTCACGTTGTCGCCGGCCGAGGTGGCCGACTTCAGGAATACCGAAATAGGGTTCGTCTTCCAGGATCACTGCCTGTTGCCGCAGTGCTCGGTTCTCGAGAACGTGCTGGTGCCGACGCTCGTTGCCCGCAAGGGCGGGCACAACTCGGGTGATGACGCACAGCGAGCCATGGCGTGTCTGGACCAGGTCGGGCTTCGAGAGCGCCTCGACCATCGCCCGGGCGAGTTGTCGGGCGGCGAGAAACAACGAGTGGCTATTGCACGGGCGCTTGTGCGGCAGCCCAAGCTTGTCCTGTGCGACGAGCCGACGGGCAACCTCGATCAGGCGTCGGCCTCGACGGTCGCGTCGCTCCTGCTCGATCTGCACGCCCGCCAGCGGAATATTCTGATCGTCGTGACGCACAGCGAGCGCCTCGCCGCGCAGTTTCCGATTCGGTTCGAGATTGCCGACGGGCGCTTACGGCGCGCCGGCAGGTCCGGCTGAAGCCGGACACTACGTACGCGGGGAAACGAATCGATCGTAGTGTCCGGCTTCAGCCGGACCGTGGGAAGGAGACATGAACGGAACCGGCGGCGTGTTGACGGCCCCGCGAGCGCGCGGCCGCGTCTACTACGGCTGGGTCGTGCTGGCGGTCGCGGCAGCGGCGATGGTCGGCACGCTCCCGGGCCGCACGCAGGGGCTCGGCCTCATCACCGAGCCGCTCCTCCGGGACGTCGGCATCAGCCGTGTCGTCTTCGCGCAGATCAACCTCGTGGCAACGCTCGTCGGGGCGCTGTTCTGCTTCGGCATCGGGCGGCTGATCGATCGGATCGGCAGCCGGCCCGTCCTGACGGCGACCGCAATCGCCCTCGGCCTGACCGTGGTCGTCATGAGCCAGGCGTCGGGTGTTGCCGCGATGCTGGTGCTCGTCACGTTGACGCGCGGGTTCGGGCAAAGCGCGCTGTCGGTGATCAGCCTGGCGATGGTGGGCAAGTGGTTCCGGCGCAGGCTGACCGTGGCGATGGCGGTCTATGCCGTGGCGATGAGCATCGGCTTCATGGCCGCGTTTCCGATCGTCGGCGCGGTGGTGCAGGCCTCGGGCTGGCGAGTCGCCTGGGGGGCCATCGGCACCTGTCTGCTGTTGGGGCTCGCACCGGTTGCGTGGCTGTTCGATCGCTCGTCGCCGGAGGCGATCGGGGCGGAAGTCGATGGCGGAGCCTCGGGCGACGAGGCAGCCGTCGTGGCCGGGGCGCAGGCGACTCTCGGCGACGCGCTGCGCTCGCCGGCCTTCTGGGTGTTCGCGTCGGCCAGCTCGGTGTACGGCCTGGTGGCGTCGGGCATCGGCCTGCTCAACGAATCGATTCTCGTCGAGCGGGGATTCATGCCGGACGTGTACTACACGGCGCTCGCGGTCACGGCGATCACCGGCCTGGCCGGAAACTTCGCGGCGGGCGCCCTCGCCGATCGTGTGTCTCTCCGCACAATACTCGTCGTGGCGATGGTCGTGCTCGCGGGCGGGCTTACCGCCCTCGCGCACGTCGCGACCCAGTCGCAGGTGATGGTTCAGGCCGTAGCGATGGGGATCGCCGGCGGTTTCGTCACGGTGGTGTTCTTCGGCTTCTGGGGACGCGCCTACGGCCGGCTCCATCTCGGGCGGATCCAGGGCGCGGCGCAGGCGATGACCGTGGTCGCCTCGGCCGTCGGGCCGCTGTTTCTCGCGGTCTGGGCCGATCGCGCCGGCTCCTACGCGTCCGCGTTCTACCTGCTGGCCGGACTGGCGGCGATGCTCGCCGTGGCGGCCGCGTTCGTGCCGATGCCACACAGCATGGGCGAGGGGTCCGCCACCGCGGCTGCGCCGCTTCGGCGGGACAAGCAGGCCGGGGCCGGAAGCGTCGAAGAGGTGTCGGGGCGAGATTTGCTCGCGCAGATCGAGGCTGGCACCGCGCCGACGATCCTCGACGTGCGATCGCGCAACGAATTCAGAAGCGGTCACGTGCCCGGCGCGATACACGTGCCGTTCTGGATGCTGCGATGGCGGCTCGGGTCGATCGGGAGCTCCCGCGAGGCGCCGGTCGTCGTCTACTGCGGCCTCGGGCCGCGCGCATGGATGGCCGGCGGCCTGCTGCGCCGCCGCGGTTTCACGAACGTGAAGTATCTGGCCGGCCACTTCAGCCGGTGGCGGGGCGCGGGACTTCCAGAGGAGAATTAACCCCGAACTCGCTTGTGTTTG
>DASTDQ010000146.1:0-2224 GCA_035710305.1 Vicinamibacterales bacterium
CTGGCGATCGAGGGCGGGTGCAACGCCGTTGCCTCGACGCTCGGCGTGCTCGGCTCGTGCAGCCGCAAGTACGCGCACAAGATTCCGTTCATCCTGAAGTTCAATCACAACGAGTTCATCTCCTATCCGAACTCGTACGACCAGATTCGCTTTGCCAGCGTCAAGCAGGCCTTCGACATGGGCGCGATGGCCGTGGGCGCGACGGTGTACTTCGGGTCGGAGGAGTCGAAGCGCCAGATTCAGGAAGTGACGGAGCTCTTCCAGCGGGCGCACGAGCTTGGGATGTTCACCGTGCTCTGGTGCTACCTGCGCAACAAGGCTTTTAAGACCAAGGAGGTCGACTACCACCAGGCAGCCGATCTCACGGGCCAGGCCAACCACCTGGGGGTGACGATCGAGGCCGACATCATCAAGCAGAAGATGCCGGAGACCAACGGCGGCTACACCGCGCTCGAGTTCGGCAAGACGCACAAGGCGGTCTACTCGCAGCTGACGAGCGACAACCCGATCGATCTCACCCGTTATCAGCTCGCCAACTGCTACATGGGTCGCGCCGGCCTCATCAACTCCGGCGGCGCCTCGTCCGGCGAAGGAGACGTAAAGGAAGCCGTGCGGACCGCCGTCATCAACAAGCGAGCCGGCGGCATGGGCCTCATCTCAGGGCGCAAGGCGTTCCAGCGTCCGATGAAAGAGGGCGCGGCGCTGCTCAACGCGATCCAGGACGTGTATCTGACGAAGGAAGTGACGATCGCGTGAGCGCCGCGCTGGCTGAAGCCAGCGCTCTACTCTGCGGTCCCTATCGGCGCGCGGTAGAGCGCGGGCTTCAGCCCGCGCGATCGGTCTTCGAGTTACGGCTGCGCCGGCGGAGGCGTCTGGGCCGTCACGCTGACGATCCCGATCACCGGCGTCATTCTGTAGCTCCCGTTCCCCTGCTGATGGATGGAACCGTTGCCATCCAGGTCGAGGAGGATCGTCGTCGCGGTGTCGGCCGTGAGCGTGAACGGGCGATTGAGCTTCACCTCGCCGGAAGAAACCGTGACGTCCGCCGAAGCGCCCGCCGGCGGCGTAATCGTGGTCGCGCACGCCGGTCCAGCCGCTGTCGGGTTGTCGAAGTAGAGCTTCGCACTCTCGACGACCAGCCGAATCATCGTGTACTGCCCGGCAACCAGCGGTCCGGTTCCGAGGATGTCCTCCGCCCCGTTCTGAAGCTTCTTCAGGTCGCAGGTACGAGAAACTGCGGCGGCATCCGCGAACGGCAAGGTCTCCCAATCACTCTCCGCGCGATGGACCCTCACGCCGGTGAACGTCACGAGCACGGCGTCTGCGTCGGTAAACGGACTGTCGGTCAGGCGCAGGTTCAGTGTTCCCGCCGGTCCTGAGGGACCGGACGTCGAGTCGCAGCCGAAGGCTGCAAAAGCGAGCACCAGGGCGAGTGCCAATGTGCGTTGCATGTCTAATCTCCCAAAGCCCGGAGAGTAGCAATACGGGTTCCAGTGGCCCGGCGAACTCTAAGTTAATGGCTTCGTGGAAGTTCCGGGCGAAACGCGCTCGTTCGAGTCCCCCGTTGAGCCACGGATACGAACCCCGAGTATGTAATTTGGTAATGGGCGAAGAGGGTCAGCCAGCCCGGAAGAATTCCTCGAGCGCCTCGTGCGTGCTCTGAAACGCGAGCTCGTTCCAGGGGATGTCGCCCCGGGCGAAAAACCCGCCCTCGAGCGATTCGTCGTCGCACGTCAGCGTGCCGCCGGTCATTTTCGCGACGTAGACGATGATGACCGGCGCGCGGCCGGGATAGGAGTAGACGTTGAGGAGCCGCTCGATCTGAATGTCGAGCCCGGCTTCCTCCCGCGCCTCCCTGACTGCCGCCGCCAGCACCGTCTCGCCCCGATCGACGAAACCGCCTGGGAACACCCAGCGGCCGTACCCCGGTTCGATCGCCCTGCGCACGAGGACGATTTGGCCGTGGTCGTCGCGGATGATCGTTCCGACGGCGACTTTTGGATCCTGGTAGAAGATGAAGCCACAGCGGCGGCAGACCAGTCGATCGGGTTCGGTCGCCTTGATCGAGCGCAGATCCAGCTCTCCGCCGCAAAGAGGGCAGAAGCTGTACGGGCGCTCGTCGTGATGATGCGTGAACAAGCCTTTATAATCTACCCTCTATGTCGATCCTGAAAGTCGCGCGCATGGGTCATCCCGTTCTGCGGGAGCGCGCGCGAGAGGTGTC
>DASTDQ010000147.1:0-3246 GCA_035710305.1 Vicinamibacterales bacterium
GCATGCCGGACGCTGCCCGTCAGGAGGAAGCCTGCCCACCGAGAAGGAAGCCCGCGGCGGCGACGTGCACGGCAGCTCCGAGGGCTGCAGCGATGGGCCGGGCTGGCCGTCGGGCCGTACGAGCAACAGCGCATAGACGTCTGTTTCGCGCGATTCGCGCCGCAGCACGAGGCGGAATCGATCCTCGAGCACGGCCCTCAGCATCGCTGCGCGCTGTTCGAGCGTGGGGGTGAACGCCGGATCGAAGGTCGCCGTGATGTCCCACGCCATCCCTCGCAGCGCGTCACCGCCTTCGAGGCGTACGGGCGCGCCGCCGCCGTAGGCCATGTTCACGAGCCCGGGGAGCGGGGCGCCCAGCGCGACAAAGCGGCCCGGCGTCCACTCGACACGGCGGGGACCGCCGTCGACAAACTGCCTGATCGAGACCACGTCGAACGCGGGAACCTGTGGCGTCGCATCCTGCGCCGCGGCCACGGCGGCGGTGCCGAGAGCTAGAAGGCCGAGCTGCCAGGGACGCTGGAGACGGTTCCACACGTTGGGATTTGACACCAGTGTCCAGGATCGGCTCCGCAACCGGACGGCAGTTTGTGCCATCGATCCGGCCGAAACGTGGTTGCAGGAATCCAAACTGCGGCAGCGATGCCGTCGCCCTGCCCGCGCGATCCGCCCGAAAAAGAGGCGGGTGGCGGAGCTGGCATTCAAGCTGCACCATTCGTCGTCGAAATGCGAATCAAAATCCACAACGGCACGGTGTCACACGGCGAACAGAGCCTCTGCGGCAGCTGCCGTCACGCGACGATCACACGCGGGCGTACGTTGGACGAGGAGATCGTCCGCTGCGAGCTGCGGCCGATGAGCACTGTGTTCATCAGGTTCAAGGTGACTGAGTGCTCGGCGTACATGGATGCGCGACTCCCGAGCTACGCGCAGCTGCTCGAGCAGGCGTGGATCCTCAGGCCGGGCAAAGGGCGACGTCCGGCGGGCTTCGTGCGGAGCAGCGAGCTGTCAGAAGACGAGCTCTGCGAGGTCATGACGGACCTGCCGGAGTTCGGGGTCTAAGCCCGGCGGAGCTCCAGCTCGCGCCCTCGCGTTCAGGAGGAGTAACATCAACGCCCGAACTTCTCGTGGGAGTTGGAAATCGGGAGTTGGCGTGATTCGAGTCATTGCCGCAGTGCTCTTGCTGTCAGCGCCGGCCTTCGCCCAGGAGTGGACCGAGTTCGTCAGCAAGGAAGATCGGTTCAGCGCCAACTTTCCGGGTCCACCCCAAGTACGTGAAACCACCTACACGTCGCAGTTCGGCGCCGATCTCCCCGCGCGCGTGTACAGCGCGTCGCTCGGACCCAGCCGGTTCTCGCTGACCGTGGTGGACTACCGCCCGATCGAGAAGATCCTCACCGAGAAATCCAGGTCGTGTCCCGCCGGCGCGGAGACCTGCCTTGGCGGGAGCAATCCGGAGAGCTCCACCGGCGCGGGATACTGGAAGGCCGACGTCGCCGGCGCCATCGTCTACGCGACGTTTCAGTTCATGCAGCGCGACGCCACGGTGACGCACCTCGTCTGGAGCAACATCGACCTGGTCGAAGGGCACATGCTGCAGCTGACCAACAGGGACAAGTCCCGTACGTCGGCGTCGATCTTCATGCACGAGACGCGGCTCTACATCGCCGAGGCGACCGTGCCGGCCGCGTCCGCGGAGCCGGGCCTGTTTCAGCAGTCTCTCGGGTGGGTTGACGAGCAGGGGAACTCGATTCGCTATCGGACGCTTTACCACCAGGGCTTCCCGACCCCCGCCCGCGCGCGCTGAAACGTACGTAGTGTCCGGCTTCAGCCGGACCGCGGGGAGCACGCCATCGGCCGGGCCCCTGCATGTAGACTAGGCACTCCCCACTTGACGATCCAAAGGAGCCGACGATGCGAATGAGATTTCCAGCCGCGGCGATTGCGATGCTGTCGATTAGTGGCCTGGTGATCGCGCAAGCACCCGCGCCGAAGATGAGCTTCTTCGTGACGAGCTCGAACCCGAAGGGCGGCAACCTCGGCGGCCTCGCCGGGGCGGACGCCGTGTGTCAGTCGCTGGCGAAGGGCGCAGGCGCCGGCGGCAAGACGTGGCGTGCCTACCTGAGCACGAGCACCGTTGACGCGAAGAGCCGGATCGGCAACGGTCCTTGGTACAACTTCAAGGGCGAGCAGATCGCGTCGAGCGTCGCCGATTTGCACGGCCCGAACAACAAGATTTCGGCGGCGACGGCGCTGACGGAAAAGGGCACTGCGCCGAACTACCTTGCCGGCAACCCGCCCGCGCCCGTCGCGCAGCCGTTGCAGCATGACATCCTGACAGGGACCAACGAGGACGGGACCAGGAACGCGGACACCTGCAAGGACTGGACGGTCGGCGACGCCTCTGCGAAGGCGATGCTCGGTCACGCAGATCGCATTGGACGCAACCCCGGCGTGAACTCGTGGAATGCCATCCACGCGTCACAGGGCTGCGGCATGGAGCAACTCACCCCGACCGGCGGCGCGGGGATGTTGTATTGCTTCGCGACGAACTGAGAGGTGTCACCTCGGCCGGCCACGCATCACGCAGGTAGAGACCGAACGGGATCCACCAGATCAGATCGTTGGTGAGGCACAGGACGAACGCCGATGCCGGCCAGACGCCGGTCCAGATCAGCCACGCCAGGCCGATGGGGCCGAGGATTTTGCCTGTGAGGCCGACGGCCGCGATGAGCCAGCCGCGTTCGGGAGCTCGCGCCACGTCGAAATACAGGATCCCGTAGAGCCCGATCACCATCCCCAGGCACGCGAACACCGCCGGGTGATTGGACGGCGGCAGTCCGGTGAACCGGAACAGCCACTGCGGATCGAACACGGACCACAGGCCCCAGAACACGTTGTAGAGTCCGGCGGCCGTGAACACGGCGCGATGGAATCGTCGTCGAGGGATCAAAGTATCCTCGAAGTGGATAATGCCATCGAGTAGATCCGGTCGCGAGTGCTACCACTGCAGGCAGTGGGTCGAGGAAGGCGAGCCGCACGACTGCTGGACGACGACCGAAGCGGCGTTGACGAAGGGCCTGTCCAGGCACCGGGACGAAGTCGAGGCGCCGATCACCGACTGGCTTCGGGAGGCCTACGAATTGGCTGGGCGCTAGCCGCTCACTTCCCGCTGCGTTCAGCCGCGCGGGCTGCTTTGAGGATGTTCGCGAGCGCGTAGTTGCCCTCGTGGCAGGCGTACTCGTAGAG